>JBILLI010000315.1:0-8315 GCA_044376155.1 Polyangiales bacterium | reverse complement strand
CATCCATGCGACCGCGCCCGCGCGAGATTCTCCCACGGGGCTCCGGCACCCGCAGCCGGGCGGCCCCTCCGGCGGGACGATGACCCCGCCGTCGATGGCGTCCTCCGAGGGGCCTGCGTCGCGCACGTCCACCGTGCCGCCCACGTCGTTCGGCGCCGCACCACCGCATCCCGGGCGCTCGGGCGCGCGTTCGCACCGACCCCCGGCGCATCGCGCGCATGGACCGCACCCCCGCGTCGCGGTGCAGGCCACGCAGCGTCCCTCGTCCCGGTCGCAGAACGGAGCCCCTGCGCCGCAAGGCTCGCAGCGCGCGGTGCAGTCGGATTCATCCGCGGGATACAGGTCCGACGGCGGCACCAGCGCGAAGGTGAAGTTCGAGAACTCGCCCGCGCGCCGCTCCCCCTCGGAGACGTACCAGTCGAGCACGGCGCCGCCGATGCCGTCGAACCACTCCAGCGTGAAGGGGTACAGCCCCGGCGCCTCGAACGACACCGTGGCGAGGTCGACCCGCGAGCCCGTCCCATCGGGGAACTCGTAGACCCGCGTCGCGCCCACGCGAAAGCTCACCCCGTCGTCGTGTCCCCACGCGAAGGTGTAGACCCCCGCGCGGCGCACCGCGAGGGCGCCCCGGGCGCGCATCGCCGCGCCGCCGTTGCGCCAGTAGCGCCCGGCGGGCACGTGCGGCAGGCGTCGGCATGACACCTCGGGGGTCTGCGTCGCGTCGAGAAAGGGCGCGCACATCAGCGACGGCGCGCCGCGCCCGAGGGAGTCGGCCACCGAGCCGTTGCCCAGGTCGATGCCCGGGAGCGTGCCGCACCAGGTGTCGAAGGCCGGCACCAGCGAGCGCTCGTCGAGCAGGTCTCGCGCGTCTTCGATGTGAAACGGATATCCCGCGAAGAACCCGTGCACCCACCGAACGGGCACGCCGCGCCCGGGGGTCTCGGGCACCTCGCCGACTCGCACCGCGGGATCGATGCGGATCACCTCCGCGCGCACCGCCGTCGCTGCGAGGGCCCCTGCGAGCGCGAGGACGCCCGCGCGAAGGAGGGTCATCGCGCCGCCGCGAGGCGCGCGTAGGCGATCTCGACGAGCGCCACGGCGTCGGCCGGGGTCGCCCCCACCGCGGAGAGGTGACCCATCTTGCGTCCGGGCCGCGCGACGCGCTTGCCGTACAAGTGAACCCGCACGCCAGGCAGCGCGAGCGCCTCGTCGAAGCGCGGCGGCGTCTCGCCGAGCCAGAGGTCGCCGAGGAGGTTGCGAATCGCCGCGGGGCGCACGACCTCCACGCTGCCCAGCGGCAAATCACACACCGCGCGAACGTGCTGCTCGAACTGACTCGTGAGGCACGCCACCTCGGTCGCGTGAAAGCTGTTGTGCGGGCGCGGGGCGAGCTCGTTCACGAAGAGCTCGCCGTCGCGGGTGACGAACAGCTCCACCACCAGCAGCCCTTCGACGCCGAGGTCCTGCGCAATCTGCCGGGCCAGCTCCTCGGCCTTGCGCGAGTGGCCCGGCGCCACCGGTCCAGGCAGGACCGACCACGCCAGGATGCGCTCCTCGTGATGGTTCAGCGCCGCGGGGTACACCGCGGTCTCGCCCGACGGCGACCGCGCCACGAGCACCGACAGCTCGGACGAGATCTCGAGCGCGCGCTCGATGACACAGGGCGAGGCGCCCAACGAGGCCCACACCGCCTCGGCGTCGTCGGGCATCGGGAGGCGGGCCTGACCGCGGCCGTCGTAGCCGCCGGTGTTGTGCTTCACGAAGCAGTTGGCGCCGAGCACCCGCGCCGCCTCGGCGAGCTCCTGCGCGGTGGTCACCGCGCGCCAAGGACCGAGGGGATAGCCCCGCTGCGCGAGCCACGACTTCTGCAGCGTGCGGTTCTGGATCACCTCCAACACCGCGCGCCCCGGTCGCACGGGCGCGTAGCGTCGCGCAGCGTCGAGGGAGGCCAACGACACCGACTCGATCTCGAGGGTCACCACCGCGCAGTGGCGCGCGAGGTCGGCCGCGGCGAAGTCGTCGTCGAAGGCCGCGGTGATGCAGCGCTCGACCACGAAGCGCGCGGCGCAGCTGGGGTCGGGGTCCAGCGCGTGGATGTGAAAGCCCAGCGCGCGCGCGGCCATCGCGGTCATGCGCCCGAGCTGCCCGCCGCCGAGGATGCCCAGCGTCGCGCCGGGGAGGATTCGTGCCATGGTCAGAGCTCCGTGCGCGCGAGGACCTCGTCCCGTCGCGCGTTCGTCCAGGCCCGGAGGCGCTCGCGCAGCGCCGGGCGGGTGGTGGCGAGGATCCTCGCCGCGAGCAGCGCCGCGTTCGCCGCGCCGGGTTTGCCCACCGCGAGCGTCCCGACGGGCACGCCGCGGGGCATCTGCGCGATGGAGAGCAGCGCGTCGACGCCCTGCAGCACCGTGGCCGAGACGGGCACGCCCAGCACCGGGAGCACGGTCTTCGCGGCCACCATGCCGGGCAGGTGCGCGGCGCCCCCCGCCGCGGCGATGATCACTTCGAGCCCGCGGGACTCGGCGGTCTCGGCGTACTGGAACATCCAGTCGGGCGTGCGGTGCGCCGACACCACCCGGACCTCGTGCGAAATGCCGAGCTCCGTCAGCAGCTCCCGCGCAGGGGTCATCGTGTCGAGGTCCGACGCGCTCCCCATGATCACACCCACCAGCGGCGGCTCCGACGCTTCGCTCATGGGCGCGACGGTCCCGCGGTGAGCCTCCGGCGGTCAAGCGCTCTGCGGGGTCTCTCCGGGTTTCTCGGCGATCACCACCACCAGCGGGTGCACGCTGGCCGGGAGCGCCCCGGGGACCACCCGCACCCGCAGCCCCGCAGCCTCCAGCACCTCTCGCGCGCGAGGCACCAGAAAGGTCAGGTAGTACATCACGAAGGGCGGGTCCCACACCGCGTTGCGCACCCGCATGACGGCGTTGAAGGCGCGCGCCTGCAGCGCCCTCGGGTCGTAGGGCGACACGTCCTCGGCGGTGACGAACACGAAGCGCCCGCCGGGGCGCAGCGCCCGCGCCACCGAGGCGGCGAGGCGAGCTTCATCCTCCACGCGGATGTGCCCGAAGGCCCCGAAGGACGTGATGAGGTCGAAGCGGGACGAGAAGGGGAGGTCCAGCGCGTCGGCCTTCACGAGTCGCACCCGCGCTGTCCCAGGGGCGGCGCTCACCGCGGCCTCGGCGACGCGGAGCATTCCTGCCGAGAGGTCCACCCCGACGCACTCGCGCAGGCAGAGCGCGCGGAGGTGGGCGAGGGCGGCGCCCGTGCCACAGCAGAGGTCGAGCGCGTCGTTCACCGGGTGATCCGCGCGGGTCGCGGCGGCGAGGGCCGGGAGGATCAGCGCGTCAGGCGTGCGGTAGGGCGTGCGGTCGAACTTGGGCGCGAGCAGGTCGTAGCCCTTCTCGACCGACGACAGGGCCTGACGGGCGAGCTCGGCAAAAGTGGGACCCTCGGGGTGGAACATCCCCCGCGGTCTACCACCGTCGCGGGCGCCGTGACGGGGTATCCTCGGGCGGTGCGTCATCGGTTGAGCAATGCGCTGCGTGCGCGGGTTCGGGTCGGGGCGGCGGCGAGCGCGCTGCTTCTGGGCTGTTCGAGCAACTCCGTGGTCATCGAGCCCGACGGCTCGATCGTCATCACCGACCTCGGCGCGCCCGCCGACGCCGGGCCGCGGGATGGAGGCGTCGACGTGGTCGATGTGCCCCCCGCCCCGTGCGACGACACCGACAGCGACGGGATCAAAGACAGCGACGAGGGCGCGCCCACGCGCGACTCCGACCGCGACGGGATGCCCGACTACCAGGACACCGACTCGGACAACGACGGCTTCCTCGACCGCGACGAGTCTCGGCGCAGCTACCCCGGCATCGAAGACCGCGCGCGGCTCTTCATGTGCGGCGCGCCCGCCGACGACTGCGACGCCACCACCGACGGGCTCCCGAATCACATCGACCTCGACAGCGACAACGACGGCCTCACCGACGCCGAGGAGCGCGCGGCCACCACCAACCCCTGCCTCATCGACACCGACGGCGACGGCGCCGTGGACCTCGTCGAGGTCGTCGCCCGCTCGAACCCCCGCGACGCCATGTCGCGCCCGCCCGAGAATTCCCTCTACGTGACGCTCCCCTACGCGCCCCCCATGTCGTCGGCGACCCCCGAGACGCGCGAGTTCACCTTTCAGACCCGTATCCGCGAGGCCGACGTAATGCTCGTGGTCGACAACTCCGCGAGCATGGAGCCCACCATCGAGGCGCTGCGCAACAGCTTCACGTCGACCATCGTGCCGGGGATCACCGCGCAGATCGCGAACGTGCGCATCGGCGTCGCGAGCTTCGACAGCATGCCCGACGACGTGCTCGGCGGAACGGGCGGGCGCGCGGGGATGCCCGGCGACTACACCCTCTGGATGCGCCAGCGGCTCACGTCCACCCCCGCGGAGGTGCAGCGCGCGTTCAACGAGATGCGCACGATCACCCAAGACACCATGGGGCGATTCGTGGGCGGCGACGCGCCGGAGTGCCAGACCGAGGCGCTGCACCAGGTGCTCTCGGGCGAGGGGTCGTTCCGCTTCGAAGACTCCGAGGCCGCGCTGCGCAGCGTGCGCGACGCGCGAGATCCCCTGGGCAACGGCTGGGTGCCGCGGATGGTCCCCGCGCGCGACTGCGCGGGCATCGAGGGCGCCTACGGCTGGGGGTGCTTTCAGCCCGGCCGCGTGCCCATCCTGGTGCTGGTCAGCGACTCGGACTGGTACGACGGCCCCCTCGCGAACCCCATGACCCCCGAGCGCTCGCCGCAGAGCGTGAACGGCCACCGCTGGGGCGCGCACCTCGCGCCCGAGATGCAGCGCCGCGGCGCGCTCTTCCTCGGGGTGGACGTCTCCAGCGCGGGGCGGTCGGGCTTCACCTACACGAACTCGGCCTACGTCGCGCGCTTCACCCGCACCTTCAACGCGTCCCGCTCGGAGCTGGTCTTCGCCACGCAGCCCCTCGGCGGGATCTCCGCCGCCGCGGGGATCATCACCCAGGCCATCACCACCCTCGCCAACGAGACGCGCCAGGACATTCGCACCGAGCGCGTCGCCGACGCCATGGAGACCCGTCTCCCCATGGGCCGCACCACCTCGGAGTTCATCCGCGCGGTGGTGCCCGTGCGCGGAACCCCCGAGGCGCCCATGGGCTACGAGCGCCGCGACGGCGCGACCTTCTACGACGTGCTCCCCTCGACGCGGGTGGTGTTCCGCGTGGACTTCCTCAACGACTTCGTCGAGGGCGGCGACGTCGCCAGGGTGTTCAACGCCACCATCGTCGTGCGTGGCCGCGCCAACAGCGAGGTCGATCGCCGTCCGGTGTACATCGTCGTGCCATCCCGCGGCGGCGGGCTCCCGCCCGGCTGATCCCCGTGAAGCCCGGCGACGACCTCAACAACCGCTTCGTGGTGCAGGACCTCGTCTTCGAGGGCCCCGTCGCCACCCTCTACCGCGGCGCCGACCGACGCACCGGGGCCTCTGTGGCCCTGAAGGTCTTGCGCGCCGACATCGACGGCGACATCGGCCGCTTCGAGCGCGAGTGCGCGGTGCTCGCCGAGCTCCGTCACCCCAACATCGTGCGCTACGTCGCCCACGGCGTGGCGGCCGCGGGGGAGCGCTACCTCGCCACCGAGTGGCTCCACGGCGAGGACCTCGGTCGTCGCCTCGACCGCGGCCCCCTCAACGCCGAGGAGGTGCTCGCGCTCGCCCAGGGCGTCGCCAACGCGCTCGCGGCGATGCATGCGCGCGGCATCGTGCACCGCGACATCAAGCCCGCGAACCTCCTGCTCCCCGACGGGGACGTCTCCCGCGTGCGGGTGCTCGACCTCGGACTCGCGCGTCGCACCCGCATCACCCGCAGCACCACCCGCAGCGGTTCGCTCCTCGGCACGCCGGGCTACATGGCCCCGGAACAGGTGCGCGGGCAGCGGGACCTCGACGCGCGCATCGACATCTTCGCCCTCGGCGCGGTGCTCTTCGAGGCCATCACGGGCGTCGGCCCCATTCGCGGCGACTCGGTGGAGGCCCTGCTCGGGAACACCCTGCTCGAAGACGCGCCGCGGATCAGTGACCTCCGCGCTGACGCCGACCCCGCGATGGACGCGCTCATCACCCAGATGCTGAGCCGCGACCCGGTGCGCCGCCCGCGCGATGGGAGCGCGGTGGCGGCGATCCTGGCGGGGGTGAGGGCCTCGCGCGTGGGGCGACCGGCCGCGCGCGGCGCGGATTTCGACGAGCTCCCCACGGCCCCGCCCACGACTCGCAGCGCGGCCGCGCTCACCGCGGGGGAGCGTCGGGTGCTCTCGGTGGTGATGCTCTCGGCCTCCGCGGGCGACCAGGAATTCGACGCGAACCTCGGCGTGCTCGCCCGCGCCGCCGCGGCCAGCGGCGCCGACTTCGAGGTGCTCATGGACGGCGTCGCCCTCGCGATCCTTCGCACCCAGGGCGCGGCCACCGACCAGGCCGCCCAGGCCGCGCGTTGCGCGCTCGCGCTGCGGCACTTCGCGCCGATGGTGCCCATGGCCCTCGCCACCGGGTGGGGCGAGGTCGCTGGCCGCGGCGCGGTGGGCGAGGTCATCGACCGCGCGGCGAAGCTGCTGCGCGAGGTGGGGGAACGGCCCACGGGCAAGCTCGGCGCGCAGATCACCGTGGGCGACGTCGCCGCGGGGCTGCTCGACGCGCGCTTCGACCTGCGAGAGCACCGCGGGGGATTCGTGCTGCAGGGCGAGCGGGCGGCGGATGGTCCGCGCACGCTCCTCGGGCGCGAGGCGCCCTTCGTCGGTCGGCGCCGCGAGCTGTCGACGCTGCTGGCCGCGCTGGAGGAGTGCGTCGAGGAGCCCGTGGCCCGCGCCGTGGTGGTGCTCGGCGCGCCCGGGATGGGCAAGACGCGCACCCGGGTGGAGTTCGAACGCCTTGCGCAGCAACGCTTCTCGACGCTCGCGGCCTGGGTGTCGCGGGCTGATCCACTGCGCGCGGGGGCGCCCTACGCGATGGTGATCCCGACGCTCCGCGGGCTCTTCGGGGTGACCCCTCAGGAGGCGCTCGCGGCCCGCCGCGAGAAGGTCCGTCGTCGCGTGGCGTGGCATGTGCCCGCGGCCGCGCAGGCGCGGGTGTGCGAGTTCCTCGGGGAGCTCATCGGCACGCCCTTCTCCGATGACGAGTCCGTCGAGCTGCGCGCCGCGCGGCAAGACCCCGTGCTCCTCGCCGACCAGATCGCCCGCGCCTGGCAGGACCTCGTGGCCTCGGAGTGCGCCGCCCGCCCGCTGCTCCTGGTGATGGAAGACCTCCAGTGGGGGGACCTCCCCTCCGTGCGCCTCGTCGAGGGCGCGCTGCGCACCCTCGCGCAGTCGCCGCTGCTCGTGGTGGGCACGGGACGTCCCGAGACCGACGACACCTTTCCGGGGCTGTGGTCCGAGGCCGCGCCGCAGCGGGTGCTGCTCGGTCCGCTCACGCGACGCGCCTCCGACGAGCTCATCGCCGCGGTGAACCCCGACCTCGCGGACGATGTCGCCGGGCGCATCTCCGAGCGCGCCGCGGGCAACCCCTACTTCCTCGAAGAGCTCCTCCGCGGCGCCGCCCTCGGCCGCGGCGTCGCGCTGCCCGGCACCGTGCTCGCGATGCTCCACGCCCGCCTCGACGCCCTCGAGCCCGAGGCGCGTCGGGTGCTCCGCGCGGCGAGCGTGTTCGGCGAGTCGTTCTGCGCCGACGGACTCTGCGCGCTGCTCGGCGGACCCGGCGCGTCGTCGTCCGTGCGCGCGGCCCTCGGCGCGCTCGTGGCGCGCGAGCTCGTGGCCCCGCGGCCGACCTCGCGCTTCGAGGGGCGCGACGAATTCGCCTTCGCCAGCACGCAGCTCCGCGACGCGGCGTACACCTCGCTCACCGAGGCCGACCGCACCCTCGGGCACCGCCTCGCCGCCCCGTGGCTGGAGTCGGTGGGCGTGCGCGACGCCGTCGAACTCGCGGACCACTACGAGCGCGGCGGGCTGCTGCTGCGCGCGGTGCCGTGGTACCTCGCGGCGGCGGAAGAAGCCCTGGGCGGCAACGACTTCGGCATCGCCCTGGCCCGCGTCGAGCGCGGGGTCGCCTGCGGCGCGAGCGGCGCGACGCTCGGACGACTGCTGGTCATCGCCGCCGAGCTCCGTCGCTGGCGGGGCGAGCACGCCGAGGCCCTCGCGGCCGCCGAGAGCGCCCTCGACGCGCTGCCGCCAGGAGACCCCCAGTGGTTCGGCGCGGTGGGCGAGGCCGCCATGGCCGCGGCGCGGGTGGGCGACGGCGAACGACTGCG
>JBILLI010000314.1:0-8325 GCA_044376155.1 Polyangiales bacterium | reverse complement strand
AACGGCGAGCGCCCCGTGGTCCCGCTCTTTCTCCGCGCCGTGCGCATCACGAGGTCGTAGGTGGGCGAACGAATCGCCGTGCTCGTGCCCTGCCTCGACGAGGCCCTCACGGTGGCGAAGGTCGTGCGCGACTTTCAGCGCGAGCTGCCCGGCGCCGCGGTCTACGTCTACGACAACGGCTCCCGCGACGACACCGCCCGCGTCGCCGCCGAGGCCGGCGCCGTGGTGCGCCGCGAGAAGCGCAAGGGCAAGGGCTTCGTGCTCGCCCGCATGCTCGACGAGGTCGACGCCGACCTCTACGTGCTCGTCGACGGCGACGACACCTACAGCGCCGAGAGCGTGCACGCCCTGCTCGCCCCGGTGCGCGCGGGCGAGGCCGACATGGCCGTGGGCGACCGCCTGCAGGTCTTCGACCAGGGGTCGTTCCGCCCCGCGCACCACTTCGGCAACCGCCTCGTGGCCTCGACCATCAACCTCACGTTCAACGCCCGGCTGCGCGACGTGATGTCGGGCCTGCGGGTCTTTCACCGCGAGGTCGTCGAGCGCGTGCCCGTGGTCTCCCGCGGCTTCGAGATCGAGACCGCCCTCACCCTCCAGTGCCTCCACCGCGACATGGTCATCGTCGAGCTCCCCGTGCCCTACCGCGGACGCCCCGAAGGCTCCCACTCCAAGCTCCGCACCCTCCACGACGGCGCGCGGGTGCTCATCACCATCGCCGACGTGCTCAAGGCCTACCGCCCGCTGCTCTCCTTCGCCGGCGTCGCGGGGGTGCTCGCCCTCGCGTCGGTGCTCCTCGCGATGGTGCCCGTCGGTGAGCTCAACGCCCTCGGCCGCACCACCCACTGGACCGCCCTCCTCGCCGCCCTCGCCCTGGGCCTCGGCGCGTCCCTCTCCCTCGCCTGCGGCCTCGTGCTCGACGGGGTGAACCACCGCCTGCGCGAGGTCGAGCGCGTGGCCCTGAAGCGACCCCGGAGGTCGGTGACGTGAAGAAGCGCGCCCCCCAGTGGCAGCAGAAGGGCTTCGTCACGAAGCGCGCGGAGCGACCCGCGGCCCCGCCGAAGCCCGACCCCGAGGTGACCGAAGCCCCTGCGCCGCAGGAGGTTCTCGCCCCCGAGCCCCCCACCCCGGTGACCCCCTGGGGGGAGCTGTGGCGCGCCCACGGGGTGGAGGTCCTCGCGGTCTTTCACGCCGCGCTGCTCGCGCGGTGGGTGGTGCTCTCGCAGGTGTGGTCGTCGCCGTACCAGCGGGTGCAGAACATCGACAGCGTGGGCTTCGAGGTCTTCGCCCGCGCGGTGTGGGACGGCGGCGCCTGGCTCCCCGAGCGCGCGTTCTACCAGTCGCCCTTCTACGGCTGGGCCCTGGCCGCGGCGTACAAGCTCACCAGCCCGGGCTCGTGGACCCCGCGGGTGCTGCAGGTCACCGCGGGGGCGCTGAGCACCGTGCTGGTCTACGCCATCGGCGCGCGGGTGTTCTCGAAGCGCGCGGGCCTCGTCGCGGCGCTGCTCTTCGGGCTCTACGGCCCCGTGGTGCTCGAAGAGGCGCTGATCATCAAGACCGCGTGGGTGCTGATCCTCGCGCTGCTGTCGTTCGCGCTGCTGCTGCGCTACGCCCCCGCGGAGCACCGCGCGGGCACGGCGGCGGCGGGGTTCACCTTCGGGCTCGGGATCCTCGCCGCGGGCCAATGGATGCCCGCCCTGCCCTTCGTCGCCTGGGCCGCGTGGCAGCTGCCCGAGCGCGCCGACCGACCGCGAAGACACCGCGTGGCCCTGGCCTTCGCCCTCGCGGCGATGCTCCCGGTGGGGGCCATGAGCGCGTGGAACACCTCGCACGCCGGGGGCTTCGTGCTCACCTCGGGCGACGCGGGCTTGAACCTCTACATGGGCAACAACCCCGAGGCCACGGGGCTCCCCGCGCGCCCGCAGGGGCTGCGCGACGTGCCCGAGTACGAAGAGGGCGACGCGCGGCGCATCGCCGAGCGCACCACCGGACGCGCCATGACCATGCCCGAGGTCTCGCGCTTCTGGGCCGGCCGCGCCACCGACTTCATGCGCCAGCAGACCGCGGACTGGATCGTCGTGATGATCCAGAAGACCCAGGTGCTCTGGAACCACTACGAGGTCCCCGACACCAGCAACTTCGCGTTCATGCGCGCGCGGTATGTGCCCGCGCTGCGGGCGATGTTCACCTTCCGCGTCGTCGGCACCCTGGGCCTCGCGGCGCTGCTGCTGCTCTGGTCCGCCGATCGCCGTCGCCGCGCGCTCTACGCGATGACCGTGCCCTACCTCGGCGCGCTGCTGCTGTTCTACGTGCGCTCGCGCTACCGCTTCCCAGTGGTGCCCTTCCTCGCCGTGTTCGGCGCGGGGCTCGTCGAGCTCGCGCTGATCCGATTGCGCGACAAGGACTCCCGCGCGCTGGGCGTCGGCGCGGGCGTGGCCCTGGCGTGCGCGCTGCTGGTGAACCGCACCTACTGCGAGCCCGCCCACGGGGTGAACCCCGCGTTCTGCATCCGCGAGGACCGCTGGTTCGACGACGAGCACATGCAGCTGGTCAACCGCGCGCTCATCGACCACGACGACGCCGCGGTGCGCGAGAACCTCTACGCGTCCACCCAGGTGCGCGAGCAGCGGCTGCAGGGCATGCACCAGTACCGCTACGCGAAGTACCTCCGCGAGAACGCCGAGGAGCGCTTCGCCGCGGGTGACCCCCAGGGCGAGGCCGACCTGCGCACCGCCGCGAGCTTCGCCCACTTCGCCGGCCTCGCGGAGTACCGCCCGAACCTCTCCTACGCCGAGGCCGCCGCGGCGCTCACCCTCCTCGGCGACGTCAACGCCGCCCGCGAGGCCCTCTCTCGCGCCAGCGACGCCGCCCCGGGGGACTACGGCCTCGCGCTCCGCGCCGCGCGCCAGGAGTCCCTCGCGGGCCAGTGCACGCCCGCCCTGCGACGCATCGGCGCGACGGCCCCGACGGAGCCCGGGCAGCGCCTGCAGTACGAGGCCGTGACCTCGCGCTGCCGACGCTGACTCTGGTAGCGTGCGCGCACGATGAGCCTGTCGCGCAACACGTTGGTGTCGGTGGTGCTGTTGACCTCGTGGGCCTCGGCCGAGCCCCGGCGGCCCCCGGGCGCCCCGCCGCCGCCCATGGAGTTCGCCCCGCCGCCCCCCGTGGTGATGCCCGGCCCCGCGCCCGGCGCGGTCTGCAACGCGCTGCTGGTGGTGCGCCGCACGCAGGGCGCCGCGGGCTGCGTCATCGACGAGCGGGTGACCCGCGCGCCGGGCGTGCTGCAGTTCCCGTGTGAGGGCGGCGCGGCCACGGCGAACTTCAACGGCTCGGTGTTCACCGGGTCGGTGGTCAACGGCGTGGTGAACCTCGCGCTGAGCACCCGCTTTCACTTCAGCGACGGGTGCGACTGGGAGAGCGCGCAGCGCATTCAGGGCAGCCTCGGCGCGCCGGCGCTGACGTACAGCTACATCGAAGCCCCGCTGCCCGGACAGAACCGCTGCGCCAACGCCTGCCAGGCCTTCGGCGCCGTCACCGTGCAGCGCTGAGGCCCGCGACCGCCCGCGCGGCAGCGACCCGCTGGATCTGCTCCCGCACCGCGACGAGCAGCGCGTCGGGCGTGAAGGGCTTCGCCACGAACCCGCCGTAGGCGCTCAACACCGCCGGGTCGGCCTTCGCGTAGCCCGACATGAACACCACCGGGTGAGGCCCCCGCACGTTGGTGATGCGCGTGTACAGCTCCACGCCGTTGACGCCCGGCATGACCACGTCGGTGACGATCACGTCGATGTCGCAGCCGGAGCAGGCGAGGGCGAGGGCCTCGTCGGGGCCCGCGGGCGCGATCACCCGGTAGCCCCCGCGGCGGAGGATCCGCGCGACCACGCCCCGCACCGCGTCGTCGTCTTCGACGAGCAGCGCGACGCCGGCGCCGGGCTCCACGCGGGCGGGCGCGGCGGGGCGCTCCTCGGCGGGCGCCTCGCCCTCGGGGAGCAGCACGGTGAAGCACGCGCCGCGACCGGTCTGGCTCTCGACGTGAATGTCACCGCCCGCGAGCCGCACGATGCCGTACACCGTGGCGAGCCCGAGGCCCGTGCCGCGCCCCACGCGCTTCGTGGTGAAGAAGGGGTCGAAGATCTGTTCGCGCACGGCGGCGTCCATCCCGACGCCGGTGTCTTCGGCGCAGAGCTCGACGAAGCGTCCGGGCGCGAGCGGCGGCGGCGGCGCGGCGAGCGTGACGGCGCGGACCCGCAGCGCGAAGCGCCCCCCGCCCGGCATCGCGTCGCGGGCGTTCGTCGCGAGGTTGAGCAGCACCTGCTCCAGCTGCGTGGGGTCGATGACCACGTGGCCGACGTCGTCGGCGACGTCGATCGTGAGCGCGACGTCTTCGCCGAGCACCCGCGCGAGCAGCCGCTCGCTGGCGCGCACCACGCGGCGCACCGAGACCTCCGTGGGGGCGCCCTGGGGCTGTCGGCCGACGGCGAGGAGCTGCCGCGTGAGGTCCCGCGCGCGCAGCGCGGTCTCGCGAATGAGGTCCACGTCGGTCAGCACGGGGTCGCCGGGCAGCAGCCCATCGGCGACCGTCTCCGCGGTGCCCAGGATCACCGTGAGCATGTTGTTGAAATCGTGCGCGACGCCCCCGGCGAGGCGGCCCAGTCCGTCGAGGCGCAGCGCCCGGGCGAGCTCGGCCTCGCGCTCTCGCAGCGCGCGCTCGGCCTCGCGCTCGCGGGTCACGTCCTCGAGCTGTCCGAGGTAGTACGCGGGCCGGCCGTGCTCGTCGAGCAGCGCCGAGACCGACAGTCGCCCGAGGAGCACCGTGCCGTCGGCGCGCACGTAGCGCTTCTCGATGACGAACGCGAGGGAGGCCCCCGCGCGCATCTCGTCCTTCGGCCGCGCCTCGACGGTCAGGTCATCGGGGTGCGTGATCTCGGGCACGGTGCGCCGCACGAGCTCGTCGCGGGTGTATCCGAGCATGTGGCAGAGGGCGGCGTTGGCCTCGGCGATGCGCTCGTCGACGCCCACCAGGGCCATGCCGATGGGGGCGTCTTCAAACGCGCGGCGCAGCACCTCGTCGCGGTCGGGAACGCCCTCGCGGCGACGTCCGAGCTGCGCCTCCAGCAGCGCGACGCGCGCGCGGAGCTGCGTGACGAGGTCGTCGGGGGCGTCGTCCACAGGGAGGAGCGCGCGGGCGCGCTCAGGCCTTCGGCGACGAGGCGATGGCCGCGGTCTGGTAGACGATCCGGCCGCCGCGCACGATGAAGGTGTCAGCGCCGAGCGTGTACGAGCGCCGCGGGGTCTCGGCGCGCCAGGCGATGTACGCGCACTCGCCCTCGACGCGCCGCGCGAGGAGCTCGAAGGTCACCCCGGGGAGCGCGAACTCTTCGAACATCGCCACGAAGAGCGGGCGCAGCGCCGCGGGCCCGCGCAGCGCGCCGTCGGCCGAGAGGAGCACCGCGTCGTCGGCGTACTCCGAGAGGATCCCCTCCAGGTCGCCCGCGCCGAAGCGCGCGAGGTGTTGCGTGAGGAGGGCCTCGGTGCTCAGGGACGCGTCCATGCCGGGCCTCTACGACGGAGCACCGCGGGTGTCATCGGGTCGCGCCGCCGAATGCGCGCCGTGGGCCATCGGTGGCCGCTCGGTGGGTCGCTCGTCGATGATCTCGCGCACGCGTCGCTGGAGCTCGGCGAGCGCGAAGGGCTTGCGCAAAAGTCGCACACCCTGCTGAAGCACGCCCTCGCGCGAGAGGATCTCGTCGGGATACCCCGAGAAATAGAGCACCTTGAGGCCGGGGCGGGCGGCGTGGAGACGCTCGACGAACTCGCGCCCGCTCATGCGCGGCATGACCACGTCGGTGATGACCAGGTCGATGCTCCCGGCGTAGCCCGCGCAGATCGCCAGCGCCTCCTCGCCGCCCGAGGCCGCGAGGACCTTGTACCCGTTGCCGCTGAGCACCGACCGCACGATCTGCCGCACGCCGCGCTCGTCTTCGACGACGAGCACCGTCTCGCCGACCTTCGCGCGGGCCTTCGTCGCGGCGGCCGGGGCGTCGGCGTCGGCGTCGGCCTCGCAGTGCGGCAGGAGCATCTCGAAGCGCGCGCCCTCGCCCGGCGTCGAGGTCACGCGGATCGCGCCCGCGGCCTGTCGCACCACGCCGTAGACGGTCGAGAGCCCGAGGCCCGTGCCGCGCTCGCCCTTGGTGGTGAAGAAGGGCTCGAAGACGTGCTCCAGGACCTCGGGGGGCATTCCGCAGCCCGTGTCGGCGACCGCGAGGGCGACGTATCGGCCCTTGGGGAGCGCCCAGGCCTCGGCGGCGCGCGCGTCGAGGGTGAGGTCGGTGGTCTCGACGATGAGCTCGCCGCCCGCGGGCATCGCATCACGGGCGTTGACCGCGAGGTTCACCACGACCTGCTCAAGCTGCCCCGGGTCGATGAAGACCTGCGGCGACGCGCTCCCGAGGTGGAGCTTCACCGCGATGTCTTCGCCGATGAGGCGGCGCAGCAGGCGCCCCATCTCGGCGACGACCGCGTGCACGTCGACGCGCCGCGGCTGCACCACGTGGCGGCGGCTGAAGGTGAGGAGCTGCCGGGTGAGGCGCCCCGCGCGCTCGCCCGCGTCCTGGATCTGCCGCAGGTCCTCGGCGAGGGGGTCGTTGGGGAGCAGGGTGTCGAGGCACAGCTCGCAGGTCGTGTTGATCACCGTGAGGAGGTTGTTGAAGTCGTGCGCGATGCCGCCCGCGAGGCGCCCCACGGCCTCCATCTTCTGCGCCTGCCGGAGCTGATCCTCGCTGCTGCGCAGCGCGCGCAGGTCGCGCACGAACGCGAGGTGCATCCCCTGCTCGGGCACCCGCCACGCGCTGACCTCGGCCTCGATGCGCTCCCCCCGGGCCCCCAGGAGCGTGGCGCCGAAGCGGGCCCAGCCCTGCTGCGCGATGAGCGCGAGCTGCTCCTGCACGGCGCCGGGGTCGCGCCCTGCGTCGGTCTGCGAGATGTGCATCCCGCGGAGCGTCTCGGGGGTCTGCCCGAGCAGGCGCGCGTAGCTCTCGTTGGCGTCGAGGATGGTCCCCTCGTCGCTCACCGCCACGAAGCCGTCGAGGGTCGCGCGCAGCAGCGCATCGAGCTGCGCCTCGTGCGCCTCGAGCGTCGCGCGGGCGGCCCGGGACTCGGTGATGTCGGTGAAGACCGTGTGCACCCATCCGTGGTTCGGCGCCCCGGCGTCGCGCTGGGGGTACGCGTCGACGGTGAGCCACCGCCGCTCGCCGCTGCCGGCGTCGACGCCCATGACGAATCCGCGCACCGTGGCCCCGGTGCGGATCGCGACGCTCGCGGGGTACTCGTCGCCGTGGAGCAGCCGCCCGTCTTCGCGCACTGCGTGCCAGCGCGGGTCGTAGGACGTGAGCCCGAGGAGCTGCGCCCGCGTCAGCCCGAGGATGCGCTCCGCGGCAGGGTTCGCGTCGACCACGGTGCCCTCGGCGTCGTGGTAGACCACCCCCTGGGACATGGTGTCGAAGAGGAAGCGCAGCCGCGCGTCGCTGCGCGCCATCGCGTGCTCGGCCTCGGCCCGCGCGAGCGCCTCGCTGGTCATCATCGTGAGGGTCGTGAGCGCCGCGTCGATCTCGGGCGAGAGCGCGTCCAACCGCCGCGACGCGACGTTCAGGCAGCCGTAGGCCCGCCCCCGAAAGCGGAAGGGGATCACCGCGAAGGCCGTGATGCCCTCACTACGGAGGCGGGCGTGCGCCGACTCGGGCAGCGGCATGCGCTCGCCGAAGCTCTCCCGGGAGTTCCGCACCCACTGCGCGTTCGGCGCGTCGTGGGCGTAGCGCAACCGCGTCGCGAGGAATTTCTCGTCGGCGCCGCGGGACGCCGTCAGCACGAGGTCGCCCGTCTCGGGCTCGAAGCGGTACACCCCGGCCATGTCGACGCCCTCGATGCCGTACGCCGCCTCGACGCAGAGCGCGCCGATCTCGTCGGACTGAGAGGTCTGGGAGAGCGCGAGGGCGAACCCGTGCAGATCAATCACGGCAGGTATGATACCCGAGGCCCATCATCGGGAGCGCTTGCGGCGCAAGAGATCTTGCGCGAGTGGGATGAATCCAGACGGGGTGCGGCTCCTTTGCTGTCGTGTCGCGCGCCACTTCTTGCGAGGCCGCGGTGGTGGCCCTCATCCCCCAACCCCTTCTCCCGCCGGTGTTCCGGCAGGAGAAGGGGAGTCTGAGAGGCGCGCGATGGGAGCGTCGCAAGAGGCGCGCGCGATGGGAGTGTTGTGTGCTCCCCTTCTCCTGCCGGAACACCGGCGGGAGAAGGGGTTGGGGGATGAGGGCCACCACCGCGGCCTCG
>JBILLI010000019.1:0-25844 GCA_044376155.1 Polyangiales bacterium | reverse complement strand
TTCGGTCGCGGTGGGATGGTGCCTCGGTGCCGTCGCGACGCGGCGGCACGGAGGCACGGGTGATGAGCGTGGAGTATGCAGTGAGCGTGGCGCCTGCGCCGAACGGGCCAGGGCCCGGCCGGCCGCCGGTGGCGGCGTGGCGACGAGGGGAGGCATGGGGCGCGGGGGTGTTCTTCGCCGCGGGGATCTTCCTCGCGGTGTCTGCAAACCCTGCCAACGGGCGCCCCGTCGGCGCGATCGCACGGTGGAGCGCGACCCTCGCGCGCGGGGATGTAGCGGCGCTGCGGTCCGACGAGAGCCTCGGGATGCGAGCGTGGATCGACGCCCTCGTCGAAGAGCTCGGCGCGCGGGACCACCAGCGTGTGCTCGACATCGTCGTGCGCGCCGAGAGCGCCGGGCAGGCAGAGCTCGCGCGGCTCCGCGAAGAGACGAACCGCGCGGGCCTCGCGGCCTTCGAGGCGCTCCCCTACGCGCAGCAGCGCGCCGTGTCGCAGCAGAGCCACGACGCGTGGGTCTGTGCCCAGGGGGTGACGCAGGTGGCCGAGGCCGCACCTGTCGGCGGGTGTAACACGCTCCTCGCCGAGCCTCCGTCGTATGCCGTGGTGATGCGTCTCGGCACCGCGGCCCTCGACGCCGACGCGCAAGCGCTCCTTGCAGGAAGGGCCGGCAACGATCCGGCGGTGGTCGCCGACCCGATGCTCGCGGAGTTCGCCGAGCGCCGCGACCGTGAGGGTGGCCGTGCCCTCGCGGCGCTCCGCGAGCGGGTGTGGAGCGTCGGAGAGCGAGAGTTCCGCCGGTTGCCGGGGTCGCAGCGGCACGACATCGATCGTCGCAGCGGGAATCGCTTCGTGCGAGATCGGGGCTTCGCCAGCCTCGCCGCCGCTGAGCGTGCCCAGCTCGGAAGCGTCGACGCGCTCTTCGACAACGGCGACGCAGTGGCCGCGAGGCTCGGCCTCGCGTCGCTCACGCCTGTCGAGCGCCAGGAAGTCGCTGGACGCACCCACGCCGCGCACCTCGAAGGACGCGCGGCGTGGGTCGAAGCCGCGGGCACACGCCTCGCGCGAGAAGTCCTGATTCGCACGTTTCGCGTCGCGCGCTACGAGCTCGATGCGCTCGTCGTGCAGGGGGCTGGGGGGCGCGACCTGATCCGCCGCCAGCGGACCGACGCCCGGCTGCGCTGGTCGCTCCTCGGGAGTGATCTCCGCAACCAGCCCACAGGGGTGACCCTCCGGTGGTCGTCGCAGAAGGCACACTGGGACATCGCCGACGTGCACTGGACGCCGCGGGACGCCGGCGCTGTGGCGCCCGCGCCGATCCTCCCTGGGGCCGACGCCGACGCGGGCGCGACGGAGGCGTCGCCGTGAGCGCGCTGCAGGCCTGGCTCTTCCTCGCCGCGCTGGCGGTGCTCGCCGCACGGGGCCTCGACCGCACGCGGCTCACCGAGGCCGACCTCGCCGTCATCGGGTGGACAGCCGCGCTCGCCATCGTGCAGCGCGTGCTCGTCGACCAGGTGACCCTCGACGACACCCTCGTCGCCCCGCTGCTCGTCGCGGCGCCCATCGTCGTGGGCGCACGGAGAGGGCTCCGCGCGGGCCTCGCCGCGGCCCTCGGCGGCTGGGTCGCCGTCACCGTCGTCGCCTCGACGGTGCCGACGCCCGCGGGCGGAGAGATCCCGCAGGAAGCCTTCGCCCTCGCGACGGTCTTCGCCGCGCTCACCGCCGGCGCCGCGGCTGCCTTGCGGCGCAAGCCCCTCGCGGTCCCGATCCTTGCCATGTCCTGGGCGCTCTTCTTCGCCTCCCGCGACGCGTCGCTGCTCTTCGCACCGGCCGTGCTCGGGGTGCTCACCCTCGCGACGGCTTGGAGCTACGTCGGGCTGATGCTGGTACCCGCCGCGGAGGGTGGCGCGTGAGACCCTGGGGCGCTTCCATCTGCCTCGCCGCCGCACTGCTCTCCGAGGGCTGTGCGATGGTCGAATCCACCTCATCATTGCGGCGCGAGGTCCGTCGGCGCCGCGTGTCCGAGGCCGCGAGCGGTGAGCTGCGCCTCACGGTGAGCCGCGCGGGCAGCGTCGCGAACGTCTCGATCACCCGCGAGCGGCGCTGCCTCACGCGCACCGTCATCGAGGGCGAAGACGACGTGCAGCGCACGCGCCGCCCGAGCCCCGAAAACCCTGTCACGCTCCTGGCCAGCGGCGCGATCCTCGCCGCGATCACGGGGCTCTCGATCATGGCCTGCCCGGCGATCTGCAGCGATCGAGACGAGAGCTCGGCGCTGCGCGATCCGGCCACGGCGCTGCCCCTGGGCGGCGCCATCGTCGGTGTCGGTGGGCTCCTCGCGATCCCGTGGATCTACAACCTCTCCGCGGGCGGGACGACCACCGAGACGCGCCCTTGGACCGAGACGGTCCCGGGCCCTGCAGAGCCCTGCGGCGAGACCCCCGAGCGGGCCGTCGTGCAGATCGCCCCCCCCGGCGGCGCACGCATCGAGCGCATCACCGACGCGCAGGGCCGGCTCGCCCTCGACCTCGCGACGGATCTTCCCCCAGAGGCCCTACGCGGCCCCGCGCCCTGGCGCGAGGTCAATCTCACCATCCCTGCGAGCTCCGTCGCGGTGCGCGAGCACCTCGCGGAATACCGCGCCGCCGCGGCGGAGACAGCGTGGACGGCGGCAACGACGCCCGCATCCTTCGACGCGTTCGCGCGGGACTTTCCGGCCGACGATCGCGTCTCGGAAGCCCTTGCCCGAGCCGCGCGGATCCGCAACGCCACGGCTGCCCTCGCGCGTGATGAGGAGCGCCGCGAGCGATGGACCGCCGCCGGTGACGACCCCACGCGGCTCCAGGCGATCCTCGACGAGAATCTCATCGACGCGTGGGACTGCGAGGTGCGTTGCCGCCTCGGCGCGGCGACCGACGGCGAGACGGCGTTGCGCACCGCCCTCACGGCGTGCGCGACCTGCCTCGATGCACTCCCTTCCGAGGCCCGAGCACGCAACACCGACATCGTCACGAGCGCGGCGAGCTCTCGCGAGCGCATCGACGCGCGCATCGCCGAGGCCGTGCGCGCGAGCGTCGAGGCGGAGGCCCGTGCCTCCCAGGCCCGCGAGCGCGCGGCGCGGCGCGCAGCGGCAGAGGCCCATCGGGCCCTGCAGCGATCCCGCGAGATCGTTGCGGCCTGCAGGGCGGGGCGCGCGACGGGCGTGTCGGCCGCGCGGGAGGCGTATAGCGCCCTTGCCCGGGCTCAACGCGGCGGTGCTTCGGGCGCGGGCCTCGCCGTACAGATCGCTGCTGCCTGTCGGTGCACACCGGCCTGCGCGGGGGTCACGCCGTGAACTCGCGAAGCGCGATGAGTCAGACCGAGACCGTACGAAGCGCTCATGGTGCGAGCTCCTGGTGAGCGACGACGCCATGCCCAAGCAGCCCCACGGCGCACCGAGGGACGCAGCCCTCGCTCCTCGTCGGCGCCCTGCGGACGGCGCCGCTGCGTGAAGGCAATTCTGCGGTGATTCCCGCCCTCGCGCTCTCGCGGCGTTCACTGCGGCTCTACCGCGAGACGAATCTGCCTGCTGCGGGCTACGCGCCGGAGCGGGGTACCACGGGCGGCTTGCCGCCGCTGGCGACCCTTCGGCTCGCACGCTCGTCGTTAGGAGCCTACGCAGAATAAACGTGCCGTTTGCGCCGCCGATCCGCGTCGCACTGCGGCGTCGTGATCGCTCGGAATCCATCGAGGATGCCTTCGCGATCACTCCTTGCAGCGCTCGCGTTTCGACGCCGCAATTCGGCACGTTTATACTGCGTAGGCTCCTTAACGACATCTCTGCATCAACGACGATTGCATCTCCCCGACTGCCGCCTCGCCCTGCGCCCCCTGGCAGCGCCGCCGTTGTCGTCGCTCCGGGGGAAGCTGTCGTTGCTGCCGTCGTTGTCATCGCCCCGGTCGTTGTCGTCGTTGTCCTCGCCTCCTTGGCGGTCCTCTCGGCCTTCTCCGCGCGCAGGCTCCCGCCCGTCATCTCGAGGATGACGGTGTGGTGGATCCGCGGGTCGACGATCCAGTCGTGCCGAACGCCCTCGCGGCGGTAGATGCTGCGCTTCTTCCCCCGGTCGTGCGCCTCGGTCTTGTCGGAGATCACCTCGCAGATCCCATCGGGCACGAGCGTGAGGTGGGCAGGGACCTCGTCCGCGAGGAGGTCGGGCGCGTGCAGGTCGACATGGTGCGCCGCCGTGCGCGGGACCTCGGCGCTCAGGGCGACGGCGCGGCGGGTCGCTCACGCGCGAGGCAGCAGCTCGGGTTCCCCAACGCGCAGCCGCGCGCGTAGAACGCCCGCGCTTCGTCGAGGTCGCCAGGACGCCGGGTGGGCAGGTCGAGCAGCGTGCGGCTCTCGCGTTCGATGGCGAGCGTGCGGCACGACTCGGCGAAGCCCTGCGCGCAGGCCCGTTGGAGCAGCGCATCTCCCTCATCGCCGGCGAGGTGGCGGCCGAGGCTGTCGCAGGCCGCGGCGCTGCGCTGGTCGTCGCACGAGAATCGCCAGAGCTCGACCGCGCGGGCCGCGCTCATCCCGGGCAGGCGGTCGGCGAGCGCGAGGTTCGCGCGGGCGGCGTCCTCGCAGTCCGCGACCTCGCCGCGCCGACACGCCCCGACCATCGCCTCGACGAGCGCCTCGGCGCGGGGGATCACCCGTCGCACCTCCGCCGTCGGCAGCGCCTCCCACAGCTCCTGTGCGCGCAGGGGGTTGATGGGCAGGGCCGGGCGCAGGCGAATGATCCATGGTCCGCCGCAGGTGTCGGGCTGGACCACGCTCGCGTAGCCCAGGGGGGCGCGGCCGCGCAGCGCCGTGAGCGCCTCGTCGGGGGCGTCGCGGCGCGCGGCGTCGGTGGCGCCGTCAAACTCGGCCTCGACGATGCCCTGCGGGCGCACGCGCACCCGACGACGATGACGGCCGACCCGCACCGTGTGCGCGCGCCGCGGATCGAGCTGCAAGAGCAACGGCGCGGGACCGGCGTCGCGCCCGTCGACGACCACCGCCGTGCGCCGCGCGCCGTCGCCGACGAAGAGGTACCCGAAGCAGCGCAGCGGGTGCGCGCGAGGATCCGCGCAGGACCCGTTCAGCGGCTGCGCGGCGAGGGGGGAGGTCGCGAGGGCGAGGGCGAACACAAGGGCGGTGCGCACGGCGCGTGCAGACGTGTGAGACCGCGCGGGGGTGTATCGACCGCCCGACGGGCGCGTCTTCGATCGACGCGGCGGAGGGGGGCGCGGCGGGTCATCCCGCATCGCGGAGGGTGACCACGTCGTCGACGCGCGCCGCGGCCGGCGAGGGGTCGGCGAGCCCGCGGCGGAAGCGGATCGGGAGATAGACCCAGAAGGTCGTTCCCGCCGAGGGCTTCGAATGGACCTCGAGGCGGCCGCGGATGTCGGCGAGCAGCCGCACGACCACCGAGAGGCCCACCCCGAGGCTGTTCGACGCACGCCGCGACTCGGGGGCGCCCTCGGGGGTGAAGCAGCGCCGGATGTCGTCGGGCGCGATGCCGCGGCCGGTGTCGCTCACTCGGACCACCAGGTGCTCGGGAACTCCCTCGAAGGCCACGGTGATGGCGCCGCGGTCGGTGTACTTCACCGCGTTGGTGAGGAGGTTGTCGAGGATCCGGTCCAGCACGATCGGGTCCACCTCGATGACCGTCGGCGTGTCGGGGCCGCAGGTCACCGTGGTGGTGATGTCCTTGCCGTAGGCGAGCGCGCGCAACCGCCGACGCGCCCGCTCGGCGAGCGCGGCGACGGCGAGCGCCTGCGTCGCCTGCGGGCCGTCTGTGAAGCCCTGCGCGATGGTGCGGTTGAGGTCCACCAGCAGGGTGTTCGTTCGCCCCACCGCCCACTCCATCTCCTCCAGGATCGCCGTCGCCTCGGGGTCTGACGCCGGCACGAGGTCGCGGAGAAAGCTCGCCCCCGCGGCGATCACCTGCATCGGGTTGCGCAGGTCGTGGGAGTACCCACGAAACACCGCGGTGCGCCGCGCCTCCTGCGCGAGGAAGTCCTCGTCGAGCTGCGCGATGGCGTCTCGACGCGCGCGGTCCTGCTGCTCGAGGAGCCGCGTCCAGTCGCGCTGGCTCGCGTGCAGCGCGAGCAGCTCCTTGCGCGCCTCAGACTCCTCGTGCGCGACGCTCTCCAGCGCCTCGGCCATCGCGCGCTGAATCTGCAGGTTGTCGCGCATCGTGCGCTGCACGCTGACGACCCGCGCGATCGCCGCGAGCAGCGGCGGCGCGAGCACGAACGTCGCGCGCGACACCCCGACCCACGGCGAGGCCGCCAGCAGGGCCAGCGCGCCCCCGCCGAAGGCCAGCAGCGACGACAGCCACGTCGCGGTCTGGTAGGTCCGCATCTCGAGATCGCAGCAGGCGTCGCCCAGCGCCATGCAGGCGTGTTCGGTGACCACCGCGGGGGGCAGCCCCCACATGGTCGGCAGCGCCGCGGCCTGCGCCTGGCGCACAAGGCAGGTCAGACGGGTGAGGGGCGGCGAGGCGTACCACCGCACGCGCAGCCGGGTCGCGGTGGCCTCGACGATCTCGTGCGTGCCGACGCTCGTCACGAGCTACTGCGTGCGCAGCGACCGCCGCAGCACCGTCACCGGGCTCAACGAGCCCAGCACGAAGCGCATCGCGCCGTAGGCCTCGCCGAGCCGGTAGGCGCACGCCTGCTTGAATCCCTCGTCGCTCCCCAACTCCGCCCGCGCGGCTTCAAGAATCGCCTCGAACTGCGCGGTGGACACCCAGCGGGAGCGGCCGTCGAGCATCTCCGGGCGAACGCCGCCCGACGCGCACACCCGCGCGAGGGCCTCGGCGCCATGATGCTCGCGGAGGTACAGCCCCAGGGGTCCGACGATCTTGAGGTTGTAGTCGGCCGAGGGACGACCCTGCGCTTCGATCTCGGGCACGGGATCATGGTACCCGCGTTGTGCGCTCCGCGGGGGGCCACGTCGGATCGCGTACACGGCGCGGGTCCCCTCGACCGGGGAGCGGCGCGTCCACGCGACAGCCGACGCGTCGACGCCACGCCCCTCACCACGGCAACAGCCCGCGCGCGCGAGAGAGAGGAGGGCACTCTCGCGCGGCACGAAACCTGGATGGGCGGTCCCTCACACCCTTCGAGTGACCCTGTTGGAGGCCTCCATGACACGCCCCACCTCGCGCATCGCCCTCATCCTCGCCGCGCTCACCCTCTCCCTCCACGCGCTCGCGCAGGCGCCCGCGCGACCGACGGTGACCCTGTCATTCGATGCGCTGCCCGAACCCCTCGCCAGCGCGGGCTACGCGCGTGCGATCAGCGGCGCGCGGCCTCGCATCCTCGCCTGCTACCAGACCGCGCTGCGAACGACCCCGAACCTCGGGGGCTCCCTGAGCTGGCAGCTGCGCCTCTCCCCCGCGGGGCGGATCACCAGCGCCACGCTCCTTCCGATGGCGGGCCATGTCGCCCTCCGAACGACCGTGGCCAACTGTGTGCGCGGCGTGCTCCTGGCCACACCGTTCAACACCCTCTCCACCGACCAGGTCAGCTACGTGCAATCCGTCACCTTCGCGCCGCGGTGAGACCGCGCGCGTTGCCTCGCGGTCGGCGCGCGGCGATGATCCCGCGCGATGCTCCCTCGACGCGGCCCCCTCGTCGCAATGGCCTGCGCCGCGTTCGTCGGATGCGCACGCCCGACCCCGCCGGTCGCGCCGAGGCCCGTGGTGTTGCCCGCGACCGCGCCGCCGACACCGACCGTTTCTCCCGAGGTTGCGGCCCCGCCGCCGACACCGACGCTCTCCCCTGCGGCGGCGGCCGCGGCGGAGGAGGTCCCGTCGATTCCCGACGCCCCGGTGGTCCGTCGCGGGTCGTGCTTCGTGCGCGTCACGCAGGTGTACCCCTGTCACGGCGCCCCGCTGAACTCACCGCCCGAGCCGATGCGCGTCGAGCTGTGCGACGGCTGCCGCGTGGACGCCGACTGTCGCAGACCGCGCGGCGGGCGCTGCGTGGTGGTGCCGGGCAACACGTGCGCGCCGCCGCTGCGCGCGTGCCGCTACCCCAACGACGCGTGCAGTCGGTGCGAGGGGCGCCCCACCTTCGAGACGCCCGGGTGCGTGAACGACGGCGCCGGCCACGCGGTGTGCGCGCGCACGGGTCCGCCGCCGCCCGCCGCGCCGCGGTGATCCACAACGCCGCGACGGAGGCCGTTCCCCCGACCGCGCCGCGCGGGTTCTCTGCTACCGTCGCGGCGCTTCATGGACGCCGCCGCGTACGAGATGATGGCCCGCAACGAAGACCGTCACTGGTGGTGGAGCGGTCGCCGCGCCATCCTGGGATCGATCCTCGACGACCTCCGCGCGCGAGGCGCGCTTCCCCCGGGCACGCTCTACGACCTCGGGTGCGGCGTGGGGTCGAACCTCGCCGTGCTCGGGCGCTACGGCGACGCGCTGGGCCTCGACGGCTCCCCCCTCGCGGTCGACGCCGCCCACGCGCTGGGCCGCAGCAACGTGCGCTACGCCGACCTCGCGCGGGGCCTCGACGCCATCGCCGACATCCCCGCGGCGAGCGGCGCGCTGGTGCTCATGGCCGACGTGCTCGAGCACCTCGACGACGAGCGCCCGGCCCTCGAGGTCGCGCGGCACCTGCTCGCGCCCGGGGGGGTCTTTCTCGCGACCGTGCCCGCGTTCCCGATGCTCTGGGGTCCGTCCGACACCTTCAACCACCACCGCCGTCGGTACACCCGCGACACCCTCGGCGCCGCGGTGTCGCAGGTGTTTCGCGTCGAGCGCATGAGCTATTTCAACGCCGCGCTCTTCCCCGCCGTGGCCGTCGCGCGCGCGCTCTCGCGCGGGTTGAACCGCCCCGGGGCCGAGGAGATCGCCCTCCCCCCGGCGCCGCTGAACGCCGCGCTCACCCGGCTCTTCCGCGCCGAGCGACACGTGCTCGCGCGGGCCGACCTCCCCTTCGGCGTCTCGCTGCTCTGCGTCGCGCGCCGCGTGGACTGACGTCATGAGCGACCCCTCGCCCCGCGCCGCCCGGCTCTCCAGCGCCCTCTCCCTCCTCGCCTGCGTGGCCATCGTCGCAGGCTTCACCGGCCCCACGTGGCGCACCTGCCACGGCCAGGGCGCCGCGCGCGTCTGCGAGTGGACCCTCGGGCGACACGGCAGCACCGACGACTGGCGCTACTTCGCCGGCGTCTGGGAGGCCGCCCGCGTGGCCCTGCAGGACTTTCACGAATTCCCCTCGTGGAACCCCTTCCACTGCGGCGGGATCGTGCTCTTTCAGGATCCCCAGGCGCCCTTCCCGGGCCCCCTGTTCCTGCTGACCTACGCGTGGCTGCCCGCGGCCGCGGCGATGAAGCTCTGGCTCTACGCGCACCTCCTCGCCGGCGCCCTCGGGGCCCGCGCGCTGGTGCGCGACGCGCAGGGCAACGCGCCCGAGCAGGTCCTCGCCGCGGGGATCGTCACCGCGTGCGGCTTCTGCGCCGAGCACTTCGGCGGCGGGCACCTGTCGTTCACGCCCTTTCTGCTCTTCCCGTGGCTGCTCTGGGCCAACCGCCGCGCGCTCGCCGTCGACGCCCGCTACGCGGTGATGGTCGCGGGGCTGCTCGCGCTCTGCGTGTACGAGGGCGCGACCTACCCCCTGCCGCTGATGTTCGTGGGCCTCGCGATGGACACCGCGCTGCGCCTCGGCGACCCCCGCGCCCGCGCGGCCATGCTGGTCACGCTGCCCACCATCGGCGCGCTGTTCCCGCTGCTCGCGGCGCCGCGGCTGCTGCCGGTGATGCTCTACCTCAAGGAGCACCCGCGCCTCGTGCCCCTCGACGACGCGATGACCGTCGCCGAGGTGGTGCAGACGTGGACCGTGCGCGAGCACGAGCGGGGATTCCCCGGTCACGTCTTCGTGTGGCCCGAGTACGGCGACTACATCGGCTGGATCCCCGTGGCCCTCGCGGTGGCTGGGGTCATCGCGGGCCTCGCGCAGCGCGACGACCGCCGCCGCGAGCGGCTGGTGAACCTCGGCGTCTTCGCCGGACTCGTGTGGTGCGCGCTGGGGAACATCCCGGGCTTCTCGCTCTTCGGGCTGCTGCACGAGCTGCCGCTGTACAAGTCCCTGCGCGTGCCCTCGCGCTTTCTTCACCCCACCACCGTGATGCTCGCGCTGGTGGCTGCGGTGAGCCTCGGCGATGTGCGGCGCTGGCTCGCGGCGCAGAACACCCGCCGCGGGATCGTCGGCGCGTTCGTGGCCTTCGAGGTCCTCCTCGCGGTGGCGGTGAGTGCCGACATCGCGGTGAACAACGCGCCGCGGCTGCAGCAGGGCATCGACCCGGTGATCCCCCGGGCGCCCGCGGGACGAGATTTTCGCCAGGAGCCCGGCGCAGACTACTGGCGCTGGTCGACCTACGCCGTGCGCGGCGTGGGCACGCCGACCTGCTACGTGCCGCTGGAGTGGGGCCCCTCGCCCGGTCTGTGGGTGGGGCCCGAGGCCCAGGCCCGCCTCGTTCCAGCCGACGCCGGGACCGTCGGCGCGATCACCTGGACGCCCAACAGCGTGCGCGTCGCCGTGACCCTCACGCGCCCCGCGCGGCTGGTGGTGAACCAGAACCACGAGACGAGCTGGCGCACCTCCGCGGGCGAGATCGTGCGCACCGAGCCCACGCTCACCGTCTCGCTCCGCGCGGGCCGTCACGACGTGCTGCTCCGCCACCGCGCGCAGGGCCTCGGCGCGGGCGTGGCCTTCGGGCTCGCGGGGCTCTGCCTCACGGCCTTCGCGCTCTGGGCCCTGCGGGAAGACCGCGAGGCCCGCGGGAGGCAGTGGGTGCGCGCGAAGCTGACTACCTGAAGAAGGCCATCATCCCGACGCTGCCCACGAAGCCCAGGGCGCCCACCGCGAAGGCGGCCATGAAGACCACGCGCTGCAGCGAGAACATCCGCCCGAGGTGCGCCATGGCGGCCATGAGGTGCTGCACGTCGCTGCCCTGGGTGGTCACGATCGCGTCCACCGAGCGCGACGCGCCCCGGAGCCACACGCCGGTGATGATCATCACCGCCGCGGCGATGCTCTGCCCGATGGCGAAGGGCAGCATGCGCACGCCGCCGAAGCCCGACAGCGCGAGGGCCGAGAGCAGCAGCAGCGCCGCGAGGGCGATGCTCCCCACGGAGACGAAGCGCATCGCCGCCGCGAGGCCCTTGAAGACCTCGTTCTCGGCCGCGCCGAACTCGAACTCGCGCCCCTTCGCCGCGGGAGGCGTCGCGAAGATGGGCGCGTTGGAGACGTCGTCGCTCATGGCCGCGCACGGTAGCCGCGCGACGGCGGCGATGTACACCTCCGCGCGATGGAGGCGATGTAGGCACGACACCTACTGGACGCATCGGTGTCCAACGGTCACAGCCCTGACCATCTGAAATTTGCCTACAATCCAGAGCTTCTGTGACGTTCCTGGGTGGGCAGGGCGATTGCAGAGACCTCGCCCATGCGGAGGACCATGACGCGTCGGTGGTCGGTTGGACTTCTGGTCGGGGTGGTTGCGGCGGGTTGCGCCGCCGACGAGTTCATCGAGTCCGACGACTGGATCGACGACGAGGAGGGCGCGGTCTCGGAGATCGCGATCTCGGGTCGCTGGCTCGCCCCTTCGAGCACGCTCGCGGCGGGCGACCGTCAGACCGTGGGCTACGACGAGGCCGGCGCGTGGAACGGCGGGCGCAACTGCGGCGGCGGTCTCCTCGCCGGGTCGCGGCAGCTCGGCGACCACCTCCGCGCGCGCTTTCGCGGCGTGTCGCGCTACGAGGGCTACGCGTGTCGGCAGAACACCGCGAGCGCGGGCCAGCTCTCGGTGCACGGCACGGGGCGCGCGATCGATGTGTTCATCCCGCTCAGCCGGGGCAGCGCCGACAACACCTACGGCGACGCCATCGCCAACTGGCTGATCGAGAACGCGCAGTCCATCGGGGTGCAGTACATCGTGTGGGACCGCAGCAGCTGGAGCGCGAGCCGGCCGCGCGGCGCGAAGCTGCGCGGGTACACCGGCCCCCATCCCCACCACGACCACCTGCACATCGAGCTCACGGTCGCCGCTGCGGCGCGCCGCACGCCGTGGTTCACCAGCGGCGGATCCGCGGTGACCCCGACGCCCAGCACCCCGACGCCCAGCACCCCGACGCCCAGCACCCCGACGCCCAGCACCCCGACGCCCAGCACCCCGACGCCCAGCACCCCGACGCCCAGCACCCCGATGGTGGTCGGCGTGAACCTCCGCGTGACCGCGGGCTCGCTGAACCTCCGCAGCGGTCCCGGCACGGGCTACCGCATCGTGGATGTGATGTCGTGCGGCGAGAGCGCGCGGGTTGTCGCCTCTCCCGTGAACGGCTGGTGGAACATCAACTACCAGGGCACCTCGGGCTGGGCGTCGAGCTCGTACCTCCAGACCGACGCGACCTTCAACCCCGCCGTCTGCCGCTGATCCCCAACGCCTTCGTTGCGGCGCACAGCGTCGCGTGTTAGCGAATTTTCATGAGTATTTCTGGGGAGGGCCACCCCGCCGAGGCGTGGGAGGTCGAGGTTCGGCGCGTTCAGAGCCGGGGCACCGTCGCGATCGTCGCGCTCGGGGTCACCGTGCTCACGCGCTTCGTGCAGATCGGCATCCAGCGCTGGCAGTCGGGGCTGATCAGCGCCGTGCAGGCGGGCTCGCCCCCGTCGCAGGAGACGCTGGAGCTCAGCGACCGGGTCATGCAGCTCGGCGCGCTCACCCAGCTCGCGGTGCTGCTCGTCACGGGAATCGTCTTCTTGCGCTGGCTCCACGGCGCGACGCGCTGCACCCGCGCCCTCGGCGGCGACACCCTGCGATGGACGCCGAAGGAGGCCGTCACGGGCTTCATCATCCCCTTCCTCAACATCGCGCGGCCCTTTCAGATCGTGCGCGACGTACACGATCACCTCGCGCCTGAACTCCTCCCGGCGCCGCAGGCCCAGGCCGTGAGCGGGGAGCTCTCGGGATACCGCAGCGTCGAGCTCCGCGAGCCGCCGCCGCCGGTGCGCCTGCCGCACGCCTCCATCGGCGCGTGGTGGGGCACCTTCTGGCTGGGCAACGTCTTCGGCAACATCGCCGCGCGGCAGACCGGCAACACCCTCGACGCGCTGCAGACCATGCACACGCTCAACACCATCTCCGACAGCATCGATGTGGTGTCGGCCACGCTCGCCATCGTGATGGTGCGCGGGGTGACCGCGCGCCTCGCCGAGCGCTTCCGCCGCGTGCGCCACAACAGCCCCGAGGTCCTCCGGTCGTGCGGGGTCACCGTCGACCCCCCGATGCCCTGACCGTCGATCAGCCCAGGCCCGCGGCGCGTCGCATGGCCTGGGCGAAGCGGCGCAGCGCCGCGAAGTCTGCCCCCGCCGCCACGAAGCGCACCGTCCCCCTCGGCTCTCCCAGCAGCTCGAACGGCAGCGCGCCCTGCGACACGCCGGGGTTGCCCACGTAGGCCCAGGGCATCACCTCGTCGAAGTCCCGCGGCCCGAGGCGTCGGCGCACGTAGATCCACGCCCCGGCCATGGGCGCCACGAAGCCCAGCGGGGAGGCCGTCGGGAGGTCCGCCGCGAGGAGCGTGATCCCCGCGACGAGGCTCCCGCCGAAGCCTGCGAGCACGGCGAGCAACCGGCGCGAGCGCGGCGACCACTGGCCCTGCAGCCGCAGGCCGATGGCCGAGAGCGTCACCACCCCGCGCCCCGAGAACCCCGCGGTGGCCTCGTCGGCGAAGGCGGTGGGCGGGCTGAAGGTCCCTTCGAGGGCGAGCTCGGGCGCATCGTCGGTCACCCGGGGATTGTGCCCAACAACCCGCGTCAGACCAACGCGAGGCGCAGCAGGAGGAAGAGCACCGCCGAGAGGGTGATCGTCGCGGGCAAGGTGAGCCCCCAGGCGATCAGGATGTTCCGCACCGTGGTGCGCTGCAGCTTGCTGCCGTTGGCGACCATCGTGCCCGCGACGCCCGACGAGAGCACGTGCGTGGTGCTCACGGGCAGCCCCACCACCGCGGCCAGGCCGATGGTGCTCGCGGCCACGATCTCGGCGCACGCGCCCTGCGCGTAGGTGAGGTGCGAGCTGCCGATCTTCTCGCCCACCGTCACCACGATGCGCTTCCACCCGATCATCGTGCCGATGCCCAGCGCGAGGGCGATGGCCACGAGCACCCAGCGCGGCGCGTAGTCGGTCATCGCGCGCAGCTCGGCGCGGGAGCGCGTCAGCGCCGTCGTCTCCGCCGGGGTCAACCCGAGGCCACCCGACTTCACCAGACGGTCCACGGACTTGTCGGCCAGCAGGATCGCCTGCCGCACGTGGAAGCGCTCCTCGCGCGGCACCTGCGCGGTAGACGTGTGGTTGCGCAACAGCGTGCTCACGGTGCGGAGCTGCACCGCCGCGCGGTCGGCCTCGGCGCGGGCGCGGGCGTCGGCGTGGTCGAGCACGGTGCGCTCGATCACCGTCGCCGCAGCGGCCGAGCGGCTCAGCGTCGTCGCGTCGGCGTGCACGTTCAGCGCGAACTGCGCGGGGAGCAGGCCGATGAGGATCAGCATCATCAGCCCCACGCCCTTCTGCCCGTCGTTGGACCCGTGCGCGAACGACACCATCGTGCACGTGCCGATGAGCAGCGCGCGGGTGCCCGTGGGGGGCGGGAGGTCCTTCGGCGGAGCGACCAGCAGGCCCTGGAGCTTCGTGTAGCGCCGCACGAGGAGCAGCAGCCCCGCGGCGAGCGCGAAGCCGAGCACGGGCGAGACCAACAGCGCGGCGCCCACGTCCTTGGCCTTCTCCCAGTTCACCCCCGCGCCGAAGGTGTGCCCCGGGCGCAGCGAGTTGCCGATGCCCACCCCGAGGATCGCGCCGATGAGGGTGTGCGAGCTCGACGAGGGGATGCCCTTCCACCACGTCGCGAGGTTCCAGAGGATCGCCGACAGCAGCAGCGCGAGCACCATCGAGAGCCCCGCGCCGGTGCCCTGCTCGACCAGCAGTTCCACGGGCAGCAGCTTCATGATCCCCATGGCCACGGCGATGCCGCCCACGAAGACCCCGATGAAGTTGCACACGCCCGAGAGCACCACCGCCACCGTGGGCCGCAGCGCGTTCGTGTAGATCACCGTCGCCACCGCGTTCGCGGTGTCATGAAAGCCGTTGACGAACTCGAAGCCCAGCGCGATCGCCACGCAGAGCAGCAGCAGTGCGGTGTGTCCGGCGCCGAGGGAGGTGTCGAAGAGCGCTTCCATGGTGCCGGTGGCGTCTTTCTCGCGTGCCCCTGTGTGGGGTCCACACGGCGCCAGACTGCCAGCGTCGCGCAACAGCCATGTGACAGAGCGCCCCGCCATCGCGACGGCGCAACGATTTCAGCCGGGCGGCGCGACCAGGTGCAAGAAGACCTCGCGGTTGCCCGAGGGCCCGTGGACCTCGCTCTCGGCCCTCCCCCGCTCGCGCAGCCCCAGCGCCGCCGCGGCCGCCGAGACACCGTCGACGGCCTGCTTTCGCAGGGCGTCATCGCGCACCACGCCGCCCTTCACCAGCGCGGGCCCGAGCTCGAATTGCGGCTTCACCATCGCGAGCACCTCGGCGCCCGGCGCGAGCACCTCGCGCACCGCGGGGAGCACCTTGCCCAGGCCGATGAAGCTCACGTCGATGACCACCAGGGAGACGGGCTCGGTGACCACCTCCCGCAGCCCGAGGCGCGCGTTCACCCCCTCGCGCGAGAGCACCCGGGGGTCGGCCCGCAGGCGCTCGTGGAGCTGGTGGTGCCCCACGTCCACCGCCCACACCCGCGCCGCGCCGCGCTGCAACAGCAGGTCGGTGAAGCCCCCCGTGGACGACCCGAGGTCGAGGCACACCCGCCCCGCGGGGTCGACGCCCAGCGCGGTGATCACGCTCGCGAGCTTCAACCCCCCGCGGGAGACATACGGGCACGGGTCCTCCGCGAGGGTGAGCGCGGCGTCTTCGGGGATCATCGTCCCCGGCTTGTCGATGCGCTGCTCGCCGAGCCGCACGCGCCCCGCGAGGAGCATCGCCTGCGCGCGCTCGCGCGACGGCGCGAGGCCGCGCTCCACCATGAGCCGGTCGACGCGCTGCCGCGGAGCCTTCGCCGCCATGACCTCAGCGCGCCATCATCGCCGCCACCGCGACGAGCGCCGCGAGGGCCAGCGCCACCCCGATCCAGAGGGCGTTGGGCTTCGCCCTCGGGGGCTCCGCGGGCGGGGGCTTGAGCGCCGACATCTGCGGCCGACCGCTGGGCGTGAGCGCAACCGCTTGCGGCGCAGGGGCTTCGGTCGCGAGCGGGTCGGGCGTGCGCGGGGTCGAAGGGGGCAGCTCCGGGGCGGGCGGCGGCGCCGAGGAGGGCAGCTCGAGGTCGGGGATCACCTCCACCGGATCGGCCACCGTGACCGACAGCGCGGCCTGCTCGCGGGTACGCCGCACCGAGACCAGCTCGCCCTCGAACTGCTCGGTGAGGAAGGACCCGAAGCGCATGGGGGACGCCATCAGCCTCGCGCCGGCGACGTAGGTCTCGAGGTCGCGCAGCATCAGGCCGGCCGTCGCGTAGCGGTCCTCGCGCTGCTTCGCGAGCCCCTTGGCGAGGATCTCCTGCAGCCGGGCGTGATCGGGAAAGCCCCGCTCGGGCAGCGGCGGCACGTCGCCCGCGCGCGCGAGGTCGATGACCTCCCCCTGCGGCGGCTTCTTGTACATGCGCCGCCCCGCGAGGATCTCCCACAGGATCACGCTCGCCGAGAACACGTCGGCGCGCGCGTCGACCTTCTCGCCCCGCGCGTGCTCGGGGGACATGTATGCCGCCTTGCCCTCGAGCGCGCCGTCGGGCAGCTCGGTGAGGTCGTCGAGCGCCCGGGCGATGCCGAAGTCGCAGAGCTTCACCTCGCCCTCCAGCGAGATCAGCACGTTGGAGGGCGACACGTCGCGGTGCACCAGGCCCAGCGGTCGCCCCGCGTCGTCGGCGCGGCGGTGGGCGTAGTCGAGCGCGCGGAGGGTCTCCATCACGGTGTAGAAGCCGTACTCCGCGGGCAGGCCGATCTTGCGCGCGGCGAGGTTCTTCACGAGCTTCGTGAGGTCGAAGCCCTCGACGTATTCCATCGCGATGAAGAGCCTGCCCTCCTCGCGGCCGAGGTCGAAGGTCTGCACGATGTTGGCGTGCGAGAGCCGCGCGGCCAGCTTGGCCTCGGAGACCAGCATCTCGGAGAACCCCGGGTCCGACGAGAACCGATCGAGGACCAGCTTCACCACCGCGAGGCGCGCGGCGCCCATCTGCGTGGTGCCCCGGGCGAGGTAGATCTCCGCCATGCCGCCGCGGCCGATGCGGTCGAAGAGCACGTAGCGGCCGAAGCGCCGGGGCAGATCAAACTCCGGGGCTTCGTCACCGTCGGGCACCGTAAGGGTCATGGCAGGGTGCGGGAGCGTCCCCCAATTGCGCCCGCGGGATCAAGGGCTCCGCGCGGCGCGGACCTCGATGCGCCCCTCGCGCGCGCGCAGGGTCGCCACGTCACCCCGACGAAGCTCACCCCGCAGCACGGCTTCGGCCACGGGGGACTCCACCAGGCGCGAGAGCGCGCGGCGCATCGGGCGCGCGCCCAGCGAGGGCTCGTACCCGCCGCCGTCGAGCAGCGCGGCGATCACCCCGTCGTCCCACGCGAGCGTCACCCCCTGCTCTGCCGACAGCCGCGCGCCCGCGTCGCGGAGCATGCGCTGGGCGACCTCGGAGACCTCCGCGCGCGCCAGGGGCGCGAAGACCACGGGCTCGTCGATGCGGTTCCAGAGCTCGGGGGGGAGCGACGCGCGGGCGGCCGCGAGGGCCCGGCTCGACGGGGCGTTGGCGTCGCCGTCGCGCCCGAAGCCGATGGAGCGCGACGCCTCGGCGAAGGTCTCGGCGCCGAGGTTGCTGGTCATCACGATGACCGTGTTGCGAAAATCCGTGGTGCGCCCGCGGCCGTCGGTGAGCCTGCCCTCGTCGAGCACCCCGAGCAGCGACTCGAGCACGTCGCGGTGGGCCTTCTCGATCTCATCGAGGAGCACCACGCACCAGGGCTTGCGGCGCACGGCCTCGGCGAGCTGCCCGCCGTCGGCGTAGCCCACGTACCCCGGCGGCGCGCCCACCAGCCGGGCGACGGCGTGGGGCTCAGAGAACTCCGCCATGTCGAGCCGCACGATGCCCGCGGCGCCTGGGAAGAGCACCTCGGCCACGGCCTTGGCCGTCTCGGTCTTGCCCACGCCCGTGGGGCCGAGGAAGAGAAAGGTCCCCATGGGCCGCGCGCCGCGAAAGCCCACGGCGTTGCGGCGGATCACGTGCGACACCCGCGCGAGCACGTCGCGGTGGCCCACCACGCGCTGCGCCAGGTGAGACTCCAGGGACACCAGGCGCTCCGCGTCGGTGCTCGCGACCCGCGCCTGGGGCACCCCCCCGAGCTCGGAGATCACCGCGGCCACGAGGTCGATCTCCAGCGCGCCGAGCGACTGCCGCCGCGCCCGCGACGCCGCGAGGTCGATGACGTTGATGGCCCGGTCGGGCTGCGCGCGCCCGCCCAGGTAGCGGTCGGAGAGCTCCAACGCCCGCAGCGCCACGGCCTCGTCGACCCGCACCCCGTGGTGCGCCGCGAGCACCTTCGCGTGGGACCACACCGCCGCGCGCATCGCCTCGGGGCGCAGCTCGTCGAGGTCCAGCCGCACCGCGGCGCGGTCGGTCCACGGCTCGTTCTCTGCGAGCCGCCGGGCCTCGTCGGGGGTCGCCACGCCCACCCACGGCACCGCGTCGGACGCGAGCAGCGCGCGCAGCTCCAGCACGACGTCTTCCGGGGTGTCTCGGGGCGAGAGCCAAGGCGCGATGGGGTCCAGCGCGAGCACCACCTCGCCCCGGGCGCGGGTGAGCTCCTCGCCCAGCGCGCGAAACCGCTCGGCCTGCGGGCCCCGCATGGCCGCCACGAGCTCCGCGTGGGGCAGCCGCACCACGGGCATCGCCGCCCGCGCCGCGAAGGCCCGGAGCACCGCGCTGCGCCCCATCCCTGGCGCGCCCACCAGCAGCGCCCCGCGCGCGCCGCGACGTCCCAGCGCGTCGCGCATCCGCTCGACCTCGGTCTCGCGCGCGAGCACCTCGGGCGCGTCGCCCTGCGTCGCGTGCGGCATCATCAGCGAGAACAGCAGCGGCGTGGCCCGGGGAGAGAGCCCCTCGGGGCGGTTTTCACGCTTCGTCCCGCGCGACACAACACGTTGCGGGGCAGGGCTTTCGGCGACGCGACGGGCGTCCACGGGGGAGAGTCGCGCGCGCGAGGTGAGCGTGGTGGGGGAGGGAGGCGGCGAGCGCTGCCCCTGGGCGATGGCCGCCGAGGCGCGGGCCGCGACGGTGGCGCGGGCGGGCGGGGCCACGGCGGGCTGCACGAGCTCCGCGGCGAGGGCCGCGGGGTCGACCCTCAGGGCGGTGAGCAGCGCGACGGCGGCGCTCTGCGGGTCGGTGAGCGCCGCGGCGAGGAGGTGGGCCTCCGAGACCTCGACGGCGCCCTGGGCCTGCGCGATGCGACGGGCGCGGGTCTCGAGGCGCGCGAGGGAGCCGTCGGGCTCGAGGTGCGCGCGCTGCCCCTGCCGCACGTCGAGGGCGCGGAGCCCCCGGGCGCGGAGCCGACGGCCGACGTCGCCCGCGGTGTCGAGCGCGGCGCCGAGGACGTGCAGGGTGGTCGCGGGGACCTTGCGCTCAGCGGCGACCGCGCGCGCCCGGTCGATGAGGGTGCGTGCGCCGGAACTCGTGGGGCTCTGCATCGCGTCGCGGGATCCTCCGGCGTCGGCGCTTCGCACGCGGTAGAGCTCCAGTGCCAGTTTTCAGCAGCGCCGCCGACGTGTAGAACCTCTCGCGTCGCATGAGACGAGACCTGACCCTCGGGCTGTTGTTGGTCCCCGCGTTGACCCTCGCCGTGGCCCCCGCGGCCGAGGCGCAGGGCGGCGCCGCGATCGTGTTCGTGAGCCGCCGACCGCCGCGGGAGATCCCGGGGAACATCCGGTCGTGGGCGACCGCGAACCGGGTGAACGCCGTCGCCGAAGACACCTCCACGCAGGTGTGGCGCGTGCAGTTCATGGCGTTCCTCTCCCGGCCGCCGAACGCCAACGGCGTGAACGTGATCTTCTACCACGTGCAGGGCGGGCGCCGTCGGTACGTGTTCTCCGAGCAGGTGGCGCTCTCTGACCCGGCCTCGCGGGTGTTCTTCCACCAGGCCGTGCTGCACCGCTCGCCCGACGAGTTTCAGCCCATGGAGAACTACGAGGTCGCCATCAGCGTCTCGGATTCGCGCGGCCAGCAGGAGATCGCCCGCGGGCGCATCGGGCTCACCGGCGTGGTCGAGCGCCACAGCGGCGTCGTGGACTTCACCGGCGCCGCGCCGGTCGTCCGCTGACGTGGACTGGCTCAACTACCACCACCTCTACTACTTCTGGACCGTCGCGCGGCTCGGCAGCGTGACCGCCGCGGCCGCGGAGCTTCGCGTCGCGCAGCCCACGGTGAGCGGCCAGCTCCGGGCCCTGGAGCGCAGCCTCGGCGAGCGTCTCTTCGTGCGGCAGGGTCGGGGCCTCGCGCTCACCGAGACCGGGCGCACGGCGCTGCGCTACGCCGAGGAGATCTTCTCCCTTGGGCGCGAGATGCAAGACACTCTGCACGGCCGCGCGACGGGGCGGCCGCAGCGCTTCGCGGTTGGGATCACCGACGCGCTGCCGCGGCTCCTCGCGTACCAGCTCCTCACCCCCGCCGTGGCCCTGCGGGACCGACTGCAGCTCGTCGTGCGGCAAGACTCCGCCGACCGCCTCCTCGCCGACCTCGCGACCCACACCGTGGACCTCGTGCTCGCCGATACCCCCGTGCCCGCGGGGTCGGGCGTGCGCGCCTTCGCCCACACCCTGGGGGAGTGCGGGGTGGTGGTGTGCGCGGAGCGCTCCGTCGCCGACACGTTTCGACCGGGGTTCCCGGCCTCCCTCGACGACGCGCCGGTGCTCCTGCCCGGGGCCCACAGCGCCCTGCGGCGCTCGCTCGACACATGGTTCGAGCACCGTCGCCTCCGCCCCAAGGTGGTGATGGAGAGCGACGACAGCGCGCTGCTCAAGTCCTTCGGACGCGCCGGCGCCGGGCTGCTGGTGATCCCCACGGTGGCCGAAGACGAGGCCATGCGGCAGTATGGGCTCTGCCGGGTGGGCACCATGGACGGAGTGCGTGAGCGCTACTACGCTATCTCCCTGGAGCGGCGGCTGAAGCACCCCGCGGTGCGGGCCATCTCGGCAGCCGCCCGCGAGGCGGTCTTCAACGCCTCGACCGATCGGGAAAACCGATAGACCTCGAGAACATTTCCTATCATCCGATAGGTGCATCCAACGTCGACCGTGGACATCTAAGGAGCGCATGCCCGAGCTGACGCCCACCTCATCGCCCCAGCCCGCGCCGCCGACGGTGCCCGTCGTGTCGTCTGACCCGATGGACCTCGCGCCCCGCGACGACCTCGACGCCGTGGTGGCGATGCTCACCCGCGCCTCGGACACGAAGCTGGACCATGCTCGCGCGCGCCGCGCCGCGGATGCCGCCCGTGCCGAGGGCCTCGCGCCCCTGGAGGTGCTGGCCCGCGCGGTGGAGGCCACGGGCCTTCGCGTGACCCGTCACGAGGAGTCGCCCCGCTCCCTGCTGTCGCGCCATGGCGCGCCGGGGCTGTTGCTCAGCGCCGCGACCCCGCGCGGCCTCGCGGTGGTGTCGGTGCCCGGACCCCACCGCGCGCGGCTGCATCACCTCGTCGACGCGGCGTGTGACCTCTCGGTGAACGCCACGGAGCTCTCCCAGCACCTCGGCGCAGAGGGCCCCGAGGCGCCGACCGCCTGGCTCGTGACCTACCCCGCCGAGCCTCTTGCGGGCCTCACCGCACACAACGGCACCGCCCACGGAGACAACCACGGCGGCCATCACGGCGGCCATCACGGCGGCCATCACGGCGGCCATCACGGCGGCCACCCCTCGGCGTTCCAGCGGGTGCGCGCGCTGCTGCGGCTGGAGCGTGACGACCTCTGGGTGGTGGTGATCTACGCCGTGGCGGTGGGCCTGCTCTCGCTGGTCACCCCGGTGGCCGTGCAGGCGCTGGTGAACAGCGTGGCCTTCGGCGCGCTGCTCCAGCCCATCGTGGTGCTCACCCTCATCGTGCTCGCGGTGCTGGGCTTCGCCGCGGTGCTGCGCTCGCTGCAGGTGCGCGTGGTGGAGGCCGTGCAGCGGCGCATCTTCGTGCGCGTCGCCCTCGACCTCGCCAACCGCCTCCCCCGCGTGGACCTCGGCGCCACCGACGCGCGCTACGGCCCCGAGCTCGTCAACCGCTTCTTCGACGTGCTCACGGTGCAGAAGTCGGCGTCGATCTTCCTGCTCGACGGACTCGCGTTGTTCCTGCAGACCAGCATCGGGCTGCTGGTGCTGGCGTTCTATCACCCGGCCCTGCTCGCGCTGGACTTCGTGCTGCTGCTCGGCGCGGCCTTCGTGGTCTTCGGGCTCGGGCGGGGCGCGACCGAGACCAGCATCGACGAGTCGCGGGCGAAGTACGCCGTGGCCGCGTGGCTTGAGGAGATCGCGCGCCTGCCCCGGTCGTTTCGCGCGAGCTCCGGCGCCGACCTCGCGCGCTCGCGGGCGGACCTCCTCGCGCGGCGCTACCTCGACGCCCGCGAGTCGCACTTTCGCCTGGTCTACAAGCAGATCGTGGGCTCGCTCTGGCTGCAGGTGGCGGCCAACGCGGCGGTGCTCGGCGTGGGCGGGGCGCTCGTGATCCAGCGGCAGCTCACCCTCGGGCAGCTCGTCGCCGCGGAGCTCATCGTGACCGTCGTGGTCGCGAGCATCGCGAAGCTCGGAAAGCACCTCGAGACCTGGTACGACCTGCTCGCCGCGGCCGACAAGCTCGGGCACCTCGCCGACCTCCCGCTGGAGCCCCGCGGCGAAGTCGCGACCTTCAACGAGCACCCCCGGGGCGCCTCGCTGCGCCTCCGCGACGTGGGCTTCTCCTACGGCCATGGACACGCCCTGCACGGCCTCTCCCTTCACCTCACGCCCGGCGCGCGGGCGGTGCTGACGGGCGAGAGCGGCGCCGGCAAGACCACCCTGGCCGCGCTCATCGACGGCCTGCGCCGCCCCACCGAGGGCTCGCTGGAGGTCGACGGGGTGGACCTGCGGGAGGTCGACCTCGGCGCCCTGCGCGAGCGCGTGGTGGTGGTCCCGCGCGTGGCCGAGGTGGCCGAGACGACGGTGCTGGAGAACCTCGACAAGGGCCGCTCCGTCACCCGTCACGACGCCTGGGACGCCCTGCGCCGCGTGGGCCTCGAAGAGCTCGTGCGCGCGCTCCCGCACGGCCTCGACACCCCCCTCGCCGCCAGCGGCGCGCCCCTGCACCACGGCGCTGTCGCGCGCCTCGCCATCGCCCGGGCCCTCGCCGCGCGCCCCCGGCTGCTCGTGCTCGACGGCGCCCTGGAGGTGCTCAGCGCCCCCGACCGCGCGCGCGTCGAGGCCGCCGTCTTCGACCCCGCCGCCCCCTGGACCCTGCTCGTGCTCACCACCCCTGATGACCCCGTGCGACGCCGCGCGGACCTCACCCTGGCGCTCGCCCCGAGCGCGCACCCCGTGGAGGCCCACTGATGTCCTCGGTCACCCCCTACCGCGCCCCCGGCGCCCTCGCCGACCACGCCGCCTTCGTGCTCGTTCGCTCGCCGCGGGCCGCGAAGATCATCGCCCGGCTCCTCGTGGCCTTCGTCGTCGGCGCCGCGGTGATGCTCACCTTCGCGCCGTGGCAGCAGTCCGCCTCGGGCACCGGCCGGGTCATCGCCTACGCGCCGCTGGAGCGGCAGCAGAACGTCGAGGCCACGATCACCGGCCGGGTGACCTACTGGCACGTGCGCGAGGGCTCGCGGGTGCGCGAGGGCGACCCCCTCGTGGAGCTCTCTGACAACGACCCGCAGATCCTCACGCGCCTGCGCGAGGAGCGCGACGCCATCACCGCCCGCCTCGAGGCCGCCCGCAGCCGCGTCTCCTCGGTGGAGGCCCGCGTCGAGGCCCTGCGCAACTCCCAACGCAACGCCGCCACCGGCGCGGTCGCGCGGGTGCGCATGGCGCAGGCCCGGGTGCGCTCGGCCGATCAAGGCGTGCGCGCCGCCGACGCCGCCCTCACGGCCGCGACGCTGAACCGCGACCGCCAGGCCTCCCTCGTGCGCGACGGGCTGACCTCCACGCGCAACATGGAGCTCGCCGAGCTCGCCTTCGTGCGCGCCCGCACCGACGTCGACCGCGCGCAGGCCGCCCTCTCCGCAGCCCGCAGCGAGGAGAGCGCCCTCGACGGCGACCGGCTGCGCGTGGGCACCGACCTCGACGCGTCGATCAACGACGGCCTCGCCTCGCGCGCCGCGGCGCTCTCGGAGGTGGCCTCGGCCAACGCCTCCCTCGCGGGCATCGAGGTGCGCCTCGCGCGGCAGATCACCCAGCGCATCCGGGCGCCGCGCAACGGCACCGTGCTGCGCCTCGTGGGCGGACAGGGCGGCGAGATGGTGAAGCCCGGCGACCCCCTCGTGGTGCTGGTGCCCGACACCGACGCCCGCGCCGCGGAGCTGTGGGTCGACGGCAACGACGCGCCCCTCCTCGCCGAGGGCCGCCCCGTGCGGCTGCAGTTCGAGGGGTGGCCCGCGGTGCAGTTCACCGGCTGGCCCTCGGTCGCCGTGGGCACCTTCGGCGGGCGCGTGGCCCTCATCGACTCCACCGACAACGGGCAGGGGAAGTTCCGCGTGCTCGTGGTGCCCGACGGCGAGCAGCCGTGGCCCTCGGGGCGCTACCTCCGCCAGGGCGTGCGGGCCAACGGCTGGGTGCTGCTCAACCGCGTGCGCCTCGGATACGAATTGTGGCGTCTTTTCAACGGCTTCCCTCCCACCGTGGCGCCCGCGGAGCCGCGCGCCGGGGGCTCCTACGGGGGCTCGTCGGGGGGTTCGTACGGGGGTTCCTCGTGAGGCTCCGCGGGGCCTTCGTGGCCCTCGCGCTGACGCTCTCTGCCCCCTTCGCGCGCGCACAGACCGCAGCCGCCCAAGAGGCGGCGCCCGCCACGCCGCTCACCCTCGACACGGTGCTGCGGGCGGTGGACGAGGGCTTCCCGCTGCTCGAAGCCGCGCGACGCGAGCAGGAGGCCGCCGACGGCGCGCTGCTCTCGGCCGAGGGCGCGTTCGACCCGCAGGTGCGGCTGCGCGCGGCGACGGTGGCCGGGGGCTACTACGAGTACGCCCGCGGCGATCTCACCGTGCAGCAGCCCACGCGTCTCTGGGGCACCACCTTCTTCGCGGGCTACCGCCTCGGGCGAGGTCTCAGCAGCGGGGGCATTCCGGACTACTACGGCTTCTACGAGACCAACGCGGGCGGCGAGGTGCGCGCGGGGGTGCAGGTCCCCCTGCTGCGAGATGGTCCCATCGACGCGCGGCGGGCGGGCATCCGGCGCGCGGAGCTCGGCCGCCCCATCGCGGAGCTCGGCGTGGAGCTCGCCTCGCTGCAGTACCGCCGCGCCGCCGCGGACCGCTACTGGGAGTGGGTCGCCGCGGGCCGCAAGCTGCGCATCGCGCGCGCGCTGCTCGACCTCGCCACCGCCCGCAACGAGGGCATCTCCGTGCGCGTCGACCGCGGGGACCTCCCGGCCATCGAGCGCACCGACAACCTCCGCGTGGTGGCCCAGCGCCGCGGGGGAGTGGTCTCGGCCGAGCGGGCGCTGCAGCGCGCGGCCATCGAGCTCTCGCTGTTCCTCCGCGACGCCCGCGGCGAGGCCATCCTTCCCAGCGACGCCCGGCTCCCCGACGACCTCCCCGACGTGTCGCCGCTG
>JBILLI010000313.1:0-8382 GCA_044376155.1 Polyangiales bacterium | reverse complement strand
GGGCGACGGCCACGGGGTCGACGCCCAGCGCGAGGGCGCTCACGCGGTACATCACAAACGACGGCCACGGGAACAGCACCGACGCCTTCGCGTGCCCCTCCCGCGGGCGCGACAGCGCGCCGAGGACCATCGCGATGACCTCGTCGGTCCCGTTGCCCAGCACCACATCCTCGGGGTCACAGCCCGCCCGCATGGCCACGGCCTCGCGCAGCGCGGTGCACCCGGCGTCGGGGTAGCGGTTCAGCGCGACGCTCTCCGCGGCGCGGGCGACGAGCGCGCGCTTGCGTTCGGCGGGGAGCTCGAAGGGTGACTCGTTGGCGTCGAGACGCACCGTCCCAGGGGGCGCGGGGTGCGGGAGGTAGGCCTGGAGCTGCGAGAGCTCGGGCCGCACGAGCGAGGCGAGGGGGTGGTCGGTGGGCATCGGCAAGGGGGGCAGTGGGGTGAAGCTCCCGACCCGCGCGGAGGGCGCGGCGGAACGGTCGACGGCGGCGCCGTCCTTCGGGTATACGCCCGCGGTGCTTCGCCGGACAATCGCCACGCAGACCTGGATGGTCGGCGTTCGGGCCTATCTCCACGCCCGCAACGCGCTCTTCGGCCGCGCGCCCGACCTCGGCGACGCCCTCATGCGGGTGACCAACGTGGGCGGCCGCGGCCGTGGGCTGGAGGGCGACTCCGGCGCCCGATACTTCCACGCGGTGCTTGAAGACTACGAGTTCATCGCCGCCCACGCGGGCGTCGTGCGCGAGCCCCACGAGCTCTTTCGCGGGCGCACCCTGCTCGAGCTCGGCCCGGGCAACACCCGCGCGGTGGCCCTGCTCGCGCTGAGCCGCGGCGCGCACTCGTGGTCGGGCTGCGACCGCTTCGATGTCATCACCGACAGCGAGGCCCGGCTCCGCCCCATCTACGAGCCCCTGCTCGCGCGCGTCGGCGAGGAGCCGTCGATGACCCGCGCCGCCGCCCTCCTCGCGGGCGCCACGGTGCACCGCGACCCGCGCGAGTTCGCCGCCGCCGGGCGCCGCGCCGACCTCGTGCTCTCGCGCGCGGTGCTCGAGCACGTGCGCGACCTCGACGACCTCTTCGCGTCGCTGCGCGAGGCCACCACCGACGACGCCGTGCTGATCCACAAGGTCGACCTCCGGAGCCACGGGTTCCACCTCACGAACGACCTGGATTTCCTGCGCTTCTCGGTGCGCGAGTGGGACGCCATGACCTCGAACACGGGCGAGCCCAACCGCCTGCGCGCGTCGGACTACCTCCACCTCGCGCGCCGTCACGGCTTCGAGGTGGCGCACTTCAGCGCCGCCCGCACGCTGCCGAAATCCGCGGTGGAGCGCGTGCGCCCCGAGCTCGCCGAGCCCTTCGCGTCGATGTCGGTCGACGAGCTCGCGGTGGTGGGCATCTGGCTGGTGCTCGTGCGCGAGAAGCACCCCCTGGCGGCGACCGCGCTGCAGGGCGTGCCCGAGCGCATCCCCACGGCCCCGGTGGGGCTTTCGTCGTACTGAGGGAGTCGGTCATGCAGGTGATCGCGGGAGATGTCGGGGGGACGAAGACCCTCCTCGCGCGCTGCGAGGTGTCGGGCGCGTCGGTGCGGGTGCTCCACGCCGAGCGGGTTGAGAGCCGCGGGTACGCCCGCTTCGAAGACCTCCTGCGCGCGGTGGCCCCGCGCCTGGGCGCACACACCGCAGAGGCCGTGTGCCTCGGCGTCGCGGGGCCCGTCGACGACGACCGCTGCCGCGCGACGAACCTCCCGTGGACCCTCGACGCGCGCGACATCGCCGCGACCCTGGGGCTCTCGCGCGGACATCTCGTGAACGACTTCTACGCCGCCGCCGCGGGGGTCGAGGCGCTCACCGCGGAGAGCGTGGTGACCCTGCAAGCGGGCGCTCCCCGCACCGACGCGCCGCGGGTGGTGATCGGCGCGGGCACGGGGCTCGGCGAGGCGCTGCTGGTGCCCGTCGACGGGCGCTGGGTGTGTGTCCCGGGGGAGGGCGGCCACGCGGATTTCGCGCCCCGCACCGCCCGCGAGCAGCGCCTCGCGTCGCGCCTCGCCGTGCGCTACGGGCGTGTGTCGTGGGAGCGCGTGGTGTCGGGCATGGGCCTCGCGGACATCTACGCGTTCCTGCGTGACGATGAGGGCCTCGCGGAGTCTCCCGCGGTGGCCGAGGCGATGCGCGAGGGCGACGCGGGCGCGGTCATCGGCGCGCGCGCGCTGGCAGGGGACGACGGGCTGTGCGCGGAGACCGTGGCGCTGTTCCTCGGGGCCTACGGCGCCGAGGCGGGCAACGCGGCGCTGCGGACCCTCGCGCGGGGCGGGGTCTACCTCGCCGGGGGCATCGCGGCGAAGCTCCTGCCGTTGATGCAGAACGGCTTGTTTCTGAGTGGTTTCTGCGACAAGGGGCGCATGTCTGACCTCGCCCGCGCGATGCCCGTGCACGTGGTCACCGACGACGCGCTGGGGCTCAAGGGCGCGGCGCGGGTCGCGGCGTCGAGGGTCAGTCCCGGGGCGTAGGCGTCACCCGGCGGATGTCCCCGCGGGTGGCGCCGACGTGCGGCTGCGGCGCGGGCGTCACCACCCGCACCGAGCCCTCGCTGGGCGCGTCGTCCGGGACGGGCGCGGGGTCCACCGCACCGATGCCGCCCGGAGGCTGGATCTGCGGCGGAGGCACCGGGGTCTGGGTCACGGGCGGCGGCGCTCCGCCCACGGAGACCGAGGGCACGTGGGTGTTGTGCCGGATCGCGCCGACGGCGATGGCGACTTCGCGCAGGCCCAGGGAGACGTTGCCGCGCCCGAGGGACTCGGCCCCGCGAGGGCCGTGGGCGGCGAGTTCGTCGATGCGCTCACCGCCGCACTCCACGGGGGCGCAGCCCTCGGCCACGGCCGCGGTGGCGAGGATCGTGGCGAGCGAGGGGAGTGACGTGGAGCTACGGGCGGCGGTGGGGCGACGAGGGGGCATCAGGGACCTCCGACAAGCGACGAGCGTCGACCTTGGACGCGCGGCCCGCAAGGGCGGTGGGGGACCCTCGGAGAATTTCATCCCCCGTGGCGGGCGGTGCTAACGGCCCGGGGATGCCCTCGGCGCCGCCCTCGGAGACCTCCACCCGACGCACCGTGAACCGCCGCACGGTGGTGCCCCCGGCCGCCACCGCCGCGCCGCAGGAGCGCCCCGCCGCGCGGGCGCGGGGCTCGAAGCTGGCGCGCGCGCGGGCGCAGGCGAAGCGGGTGCTCTCGACGGTGTCGCTGGCCGCGGCGCTGGTGGGCTCGCTCCTCGGCGGACGCGAGGCGCACCGCTGGCTGGTGACCACACCCCGCTTCGGCGCGAGGGAGCTCCGGGTTGATGGGGCGGTGCACACCTCGCGCGACGAGGTGCTCCGCGCGGCGGGGGTCACTGCAGGGCGCAACGTGTTGTCCATCGACGCCGAGCGCGCGGCGCGGGCGGTGGAGCGCCTCCCGTGGGTCTCTCGCGCGCGGGTGGAGCGGCGCCTGCCCGACGTGGTGCACATCACGGTGCAGGAGCGGCAGCCCGTGGCGGTGCTCTCCGCGGGTGGGCTCTACCTCGTGGGCGAAGACGGCGACGCCTTCAAGCGCCTCGCCGCGGGCGACCCCACGGACCTCCCGGTGATCACGGGCATCACCCGCGAGCTGTTCACCCGCGACCCCGCGGCCGCGCGGGCAGCCACGCTCGACGCGCTGGCCGTGCTCGCCGATGTGGCCGCGACGAGCCTCGGGGCGAACCGCGCGGTCGACGAGGTGCACCGCGACGCGACGGGGGAGCTCTCGGTGATCCTCGACGGGACCTACGTGTGGCTCGGGCGTGGGGCGTACCGGGCGAAGCTCACGCGGCTCCGCATCGTGCTGAACGAGCTGCGCCGCAGGGGGTTGCGCGCGGCGGAGGTGCACCTTGAGGGCGAGCGTTACCCCGAGCGCACCACCGTGCGCCCGCGAGGCGCGGGGGACGCTCAGCCGTCGAGCAGCACGCGCACGGCGGCGGCGCGGTCCTCGGTGGTGCCGTCGCCGAGCTGACCGAAGGGGTTCCAGCCCCAGCAGCGCACCTCGCCCGCGCGGGTCACCGCACACGCATGGTAGTCGCCGAGGCTCAGCGCGGTCGACGCCGACACCGCGGCCTCGGTGGGGCTGCGCAGGCAGGGGAAGGTGTCGGGGAACGACGAGCAGGTCGTCTGGTTCGAGGGCGGGACGCCGACCTGTCCGTTGTCGTTGCGGCCGAAGCAGCGCACGGCGCCGTCGTCGCCCGCGGCGCAGGTGTGGTAACGCCCCGCCGAGAGCGTCGCGACGGCCGAGAGCGACGGCACGGCCGCGGGGCTCTGGCTGCACTGAAAGGGCCGGCTCTGCGCGCCGCAGGTGGCGGTGGTGGCGCCGCCGAGCTGCCCGAGGTCGCCCCAGCCCCAGCAGCGCACGGCGCCGTCGTCGCGCACCACGCAGGTGTGGGAGCCGCCCGCGGCGAGGGTGCGCACGCGGTCCACCGCGGGGGTCTGCGGAGTGGGGCGCGGGGCGTCGGCGCTCTCGACGGCGCCGGTGCCGAGCTGGGCGCTGTCGTTGAGCCCCCAGCAGCGCACGGTGTTGTCGGCCAGCAGCGCGCAGGAGTGCCAGCGCCCCAGGGAGACCGCGCGGGCGGTGGTGATACCGGGCACGGTGACGGGGGTGGGCGCGCAAGGGCTCAGGGTGCCGTCGCCCTCGTCGCAGCGAGAGGGGCCGGGGTTGAGGGGCGCGCCGCACTGGGCGAACTTGTTCGAGCCCCAACAACGCACGCCGCCGTCGACGAGCACGGCGCAGGCGTGAAAGGCCCCGAGGGCGAGGGCGCGCGCGGGGGGGATGTCGACGCGCACGGGGGTGGCGTTGGCGGAGGTGTTCCCGCGGCCCTGCCCGAGCTGGCCCGCATCGTTGAGCCCCCAGCACCAGACGGCACCGTCGCGGCGCAGGGCGCAGGTGGTGCCGTTGCCCGCGGAGACGTCGGTCACGTCGGTGAAGGCCGTGGTGCGTCGCGCGCGGTTCTCGCAGGGGAGGGTGCGCGCGGGGGTGCTCCCGCGCACCGCGCAGCGGGAGGACGAGTCACCCGGCTCGCGGGCGAGCTGTCCCTTGTCGTTGAGCCCCCAGCACCAGAGGGTCCCGTCGGAGCGCACGGCGCACGCGTGCCCCGTGGAGCCCGCGGCGACGCGGGTGAACACCGGAGGACCCGCGTCGGTCGGGGGGACATCGGGGCTGCCCGCGTCGGGTGTGCCCGCGTCGGGTGTGCCCGCGTCGGGTGTGCCCGCGTCGGGTGTGCCCGCGTCGGGTGTGCCCGCGTCGATCACCGCGGCGTCACGCGCACCCGCGTCGACGGTGGCGCCAGGCCCGCCCGGCGGGTCGGAGCCGCAGGCGAGGGAGGTCACACAGAGGACGGCGGCGAACGAGAAGCTCCAGCGCGTGCGCATCGCGGCGAACGGTGGCAGCGCCGGGCGGCGGACGCAACGCGTTCTCACGGCGGCTGCGTGGATGTTCAGTGTGGGCGCCGCGCGGGGCGAGGCGCCCGCAGAAGCCCCCTGAAACCCGGGGCGACGAAAAAAACGCTGTCATCTTCTTGGGGCGCCCGGCGGGGCTGTGGCATCGCCCGCCATCGCGTCATGGCAAAACCCGGAGACATCATCGTCGGACTCGACATCGGCACGACCAAGACCTGCGCGGTCGTGGGCGAGGTCGACCACGACGGCATCAACATCACGGGGGTCGGCCAGGCGAGGTCCAAGGGACTTCGCAAGGGCGTGGTGGTGAACATCGAGAGCACCGTCGGGTCCATCCGCGAGGCGGTGGAGCAGGCGGGCAACGTCGCCGGGGTGGAGATCGCCACGGTCTTCGCGGGCGTCGCGGGCTCCCACGTGCGGGGGATCAACTCCCACGGCATCGTCTCCATCGCGAACCACGAGGTCGCCCCCGAGGACGTGCAGCGCGTGCTCGACCAGGCCCGCGCGATCTCGATGCCGGGCGACCGCGAGGTGCTCCACGTGCTCCCGCAGGAGTACATCATCGACCTCCAAGACGGCGTGCGCGAGCCCGTGGGCATGAGCGGCGTGCGCATGGAGGCCCGGGTGCACCTCGTCACCGCGGCCGTGCCCAGCGTTCAGAACGTGCGCAAGTGCGCCGAGCGCTGCGGGCTGCACGTCGCCGAGCTGGTCCTCGAGCCCCTCGCGAGCGCCGAGGCCGTGCTCACCGAGGACGAGAAGGAGATCGGCGTGGTGCTCGTCGACATCGGCGGCGGCACCACCGACGTGGTGGTCTACGTGAACGGCGCGTTGGTGCACACCGCGGTGATCCCCATCGGCGGCATGCTGCTCACCAGCGACATCGCCCAGGGCCTGCGCACGCCGATCAACGAGGCCGAGCGCATCAAGGTGCGCCACGGCTGCGCCCTCGCGAGCCTCGCCGACCCCGAGGATGCCATCGAGGTGCCCGGCGTGGGCGGCCGCGCGGCGCGACAGATCCCGCGGATGTACCTCGCGTCGATCATCGAGCCCCGCATGGAGGAGATCTTCCAGCTCGTTCGCCGGGTGCTTGAGGAGAGCGGATACTACGAACGCGTGGGTGCCGGCGCGGTGATCACCGGCGGCGCGTCACAGCTCGAGGCCACCGCGGACCTCGCCGAGCAGGTGCTCGAATTGCCGATTCGCAAGGGCGTTCCCACGGGCGTGGGGGGCATGGCGGAGATGGTCCGCAGCCCGGCGATGGCCACGGCGGTGGGCTTGTTGAAGTACGGCGCCTCGCGCCCCACGGTGGCCCTTCGATCCGCCGAGGAAGAGCGGGAGAAGAAGGGTCCGGGGCTGGTGCGGGCGGGCGAGACAAGCAGCGGGTTCTGGGCCCGCATCGTGAGCTGGCTCAAAGAAGTGGTCTGAAACAACAGCGGCGCACGGAGGTGATGGCTCCCGACGCCGCGACAACCGTCTCTAGGGAGGAAATTCCATGGGTCTCTCGTTCGATCTCGGCGACGACGGCAACTTCTCGGCGGCGCGCATCAAGGTGGTGGGCGTCGGCGGCGCGGGCGGCAACGCCATTCGCAACATGATCGAGGCCGGCGTCGCGGACGTGGAGTTCGTCGTCGCCAACACCGACGTGCAGGCGCTCAACAGCAACCCCGCGGAGCTGAAGATCCAGCTCGGTCGGTCGCTGACCAAGGGTCTCGGCGCGGGCGCCTCGCCCGAGGTCGGCAAGAAGGCCGCGATGGAGGACATCCAGCTCATTCAGGAGCACCTCCAGGGCGCGGACATGGTCTTCGTGACCGCGGGCATGGGCGGCGGCACGGGCACGGGCGCGGCGCCGGTCATCGCGCAGGTCGCGCGGGACCTCGGCGCGCTCACCGTGGGCGTGGTGTCGAAGCCCTTCCCCTTCGAGGGACGTCGCCGCGCGAAGTTCGCCGACCTCGGCCTCGAGGAGCTCGCGAACCACGTCGACACGCTGATCACCATCCCCAACGGCAAGCTGCTCGCCCTCGAAGACGCCTCGCTCACCTTCGCGGACTCGTTCCGCAAGGCCGACGAGGTGCTGGTGAACGCGGTGCAGGGGATCTCCGACCTGATCCAGCAGAACGGCGTGGTCAACGTCGACTTCGCCGACGTGAAGACCATCATGTCGAGCATGGGCATGGCCCTCATGGGCATCGGCTACGGCCGCGGTGACCGCCGCGCCATCGACGCCGCCCACGCCGCGATCAACTCGCCGCTGCTCGACAACATGTCGGTGCAGGGCGCCACGGGCATCCTGCTGAACTTCATGGGTGGGCCCGACATGCGGCTCTCCGAGGTCAACGAGGCCGCCACCCTGATCATGGACGAGGCCCACGAGGACGCGAACATCATCTTCGGCGCGGTGATCAACCCCGACATGCGGGACATGATCAAGGTGACCGTCATCGCCACGGGCTTCGGTCGCACCGAGGCCGCGGTGGAGGCCAAGGTCGCGCAGGTGTCGAACCAGATCCTCAACCCGATGATGATGGGCGGCCGCGGCAACGCGGGTCACACCCCCCACTACGCGGGCGTGAAGATGTCGGGCGCCGCGTCCTTGCCCTCGTTCCCCCCGCGCAGCCACCCCGTGAGCGAGCGCGCGCCCCGTCAGGCCCCCCAGCAGGTGGCCGCCCCGCCCCCCAGCCGCCGCCCGCCGTCGAACGCGCCCAGCGCCGATTTTCGCGACGACGAGTGGGATCTCCCCGCGTTTCTGCGCAAGAGCGGGCACCACGAGGGCTGAAAGGCCCACAACCCGGCGGTGACCGCGCTCGCGGGCCGCTGCCGGGATTCTTCCCTGGGAAAAATTTTTCTGCGAGGGTGGAACCTTCCGGACGTATACACGTCACACGGAACAGTTCATCGCCACCCCCTCTTCGCAGCCCAGGAGTCTCCCCA
>JBILLI010000312.1:0-8404 GCA_044376155.1 Polyangiales bacterium | reverse complement strand
TTGCGCACGAGGAAGCGGGCAGCGTCGCCGGGGACGCGGAGGACCGTCTTGCGAAAGCGCCGGAGGGGTTCTCCGTGGGTGCGCTGCTCGACGTGGGAGTCCTCGACGATCACCCGGCGAGTCTACCCCGCTCTGGGATCAGCCCCGGAGCAGCGAGAGCGCGAGCTGCGGGGACTGGTTCGCCTGCGACAGCACCGAGGCGCCGGCCTGCGAGAGCACCTGGTTGCGGGCCAGGGCGCTGGTCTCCGCGGCGATGTCCACGTCGCGGATGCGGCTCAGCGACGCGCTCATGTTCGTCTGCATCGACTGCAGGTTCGACACCGCGCCCTGCAGGCGGTTGATCGCCGTACCGAAGCGGGCGCGCACCTGCGACATGGTCTGGATCGCCGAGTCGATGGTGGTGATGGCGCCCTGCGCGTCGGAGGCCGTCGACACCGCGAGGCCCGAGATGCCGAGGCCCGAGACGTTGGCGCCGCCGAAGCTCACGGAGATCTGGTTGTCGGCGCTGTTGTTGATGCCGACCTGAAAGGTCACCGTGGAGTAGTTGTCCACCACCGCGGTGCCGTTGAAGGTGGTCACGTTCGCGATGCGGTCGATCTCGCTGCGCAGCGCGGTGAACTCGGTGTTGAGGTTCTGCGAGTCGTTCGAGTTCAGCGTGCCGTTGGAGCCCTGCACCGCGAGCTCCCGCATGCGCACGAGGATGTCCTGGACCTGCTCCGAGACGCCGTCGGCGGTCTGCGCCATGGAGATGCCGTCGTTGGCGTTGCGCTCGGCCACCGCGTAGCTGCGCACCTGCGACTCGAAGCTCTTGGCGATGCCGAGGCCCGCGGCGTCATCGGCCGCGCCGTTGATGCGAAAGCCCGAGGAGAGCTTGGTGAAGTTCTGCGCGAGCATGCTCTGCGTGCGGGCGAGGCTGTTCTGGGCGACGCTGGAGGCCACGTTGGTCTGGATGTACATCGGCATGACGACTGCTCCTTGCGGACCGGCGATGCGCGGCGGGTGGTTCGTCCCCCCCGCACTCACCACGAGTGGGAGGGGTGGGCCGTCATCGTCTTGACAACCACAACGGTCCGGGAGCGGGTGCGCTTGAGGCGGAGTGTCAAAAAACTGTCGAGCGGGGGGTGATCGGACGGTTGTCGGGAAGTGCGGGCGGGTCGCGGGATGGGGTAAGGTCTCCGCGTGGGATCTCGACGGAGATGGATGCCAGGGGCCGCGCTGCTCGCCACGTTGATCGCGAGCGCGAGCTGCACGCTGCCGCGCCGACAGATCATGCTGGTGCTCAGCACCGACATGGAGTGCGCGGTCTTCGATCGCTTCGAGGTGAAGCTGTTCCGCGGCCCGGGCGACACCGTGGTGTGGACCCGCACCTTCCTGCGCAACGACTGCCCGGCGGTGGGCGCGTCGATCCCGCGGGCGCCCCTCGCGCGCGGCAACGGGAGCGACCCCGGGGTGCCGTATCGCCTGGGCATCGTCGACTCGCGGCGCACCGACGAGCGCGTGCGCATCGAGGTGGTGGCCCGCCGTCCTGACGCGCAGGTGATGGAGACCCGGGCCGAGACCGACTTCGTCGACGGCCAGGTCTACGCCGTCCCGATGGAGCTCGCGCAGGCGTGCCTCACGCCGATCCAGTGCCCGGCGACCTTCGCCTGCCGCCGCGACAGCGCGGGCAACGCCGCCTGCGGGAGCGTCTACCGCACCCCCGGCACCCTCGGCACCTTCACCGCCGCCACGAGCCTCACCGCCGACGAGACCGTCGACCTCGACGACGGGCCCTGACCGCTCACGGTCGGCAACGCAGCTCGGTCACCCCGCCATCGGTCCCCACGCACCGCAGCGCGAAGGGCGCGCAGTCGGCGTCGCGCACACACGGCCGCAGCCCGAGGTCGGGCACGCAGATGCCTCCGACGCCGCCGTCGGTCCCCGCGTCGACGCTCCCTGCGAGGGGCGTGCAGACGGTGCCGGGGCGACAGTCGCCGTTGCCCGCGCAGCCGTGAAAGCACCGCGGCGCGCCGCCGTCTTCGCTCGCGCCGGGCACACACCGCCCCGCCCACCCGGGGCACTCGAGGTCCGCGACACACGCCGCCGTGCAGAGGGAGGTGGGCGCGCCCGTGCTGGTGACCCGCACGGCCTCGCAGCGCGTGCTGATCCCGCACGTCGCGCTCGCGGCGCAGCGCGCGTACGACATCGGCGTCGCGGGGGCTTCGTTGCAGGCGAGGAGGATCAGCGGGAGCAGGGCGGCGAGGCGGCGCATCCGGTGCCCTCAAGGGACCACGGACGCGCCGCGAGGAAAAGCCCGATCAGGGGACGCAGAAGGAGACCATGCCCCCGGTGGTGCTGTTGGCCGCGGTGCACGCGGTGCCGAACATCGCGCAGCGCTGGTCGAAGCTCCCCGGGTTGCTGCAGCTCGGCGCGCAGAAGCCGTTCACGCACGCCGCGAAGCCCACGCCGCCGGGGCAGTCGCTGGCCTGCGCGCAGCTGCGGGTGCAGGTGTTGCCGATCGCCCGCCCGGGCTGGCTCGCCACGGCCGAGGGCGTGCAGGTGAAGCCCGTCTCGCACGCCATGGTGGTGTTGCCGGGGTCACACTTCGCGTAGGTCGGCAGCCGGGTGATGGGCTGCGCCGTGCCGCCGCCCGCCACGCCCGGGATGCACGCGAGGGTCTGGAGCCCGCCGAGGCCGAGGTCGATGCGCGCGCAGACCGTGCCGCTGAGGCCCGGGCAGATGCCGCTGGTGGTGCAGAGCCGGTAACACTGCCCCGCGGTGGTGAGCGTGGCCCCGGTGCCGATGCACACCGCGTCGCCGCCGCAGCTCCGGGGCTGGGTCGGGTTGCAGGAGTACGTGCAGATGTTGCCCGTCCCGCCCGCGACGCCCACGGGCTGGCACGAGCTCAAGCCGCTGCAGGTGTCGCCCACGAAGCAGGAGTCATACTCGGCGCGAATGGCCACATCGATGATGCAGCCGACCGTGAGAATGCCCGCGAGGACCGGAACAGAAAGGACAGAACGTGATCGCATGAGTGGTCTCCCTTGTGAGGTGCCGCATGCTCGCCGCGGGGGGGAGGGGTTGTCCAGCCCGGGTGCGTATACGGGTAGCGCTCGTCAAGGTACGCATACGCGCTGAGAAACTCCCGTGTTCATCGTCATGGCCGCGCAGCGGGTGCCCGGGAGGCAGTCGGTGTCGTTCGCGCACCACGTGAGGCACACCCCCGCGGTCTGCCCCTGCGGCACCGCGCAGACCCGCGAGACCCCTGCCGTGGTGGGCAGGGGGCACTCCAAGAGCGTGGTGCACGGGCGGGTGCAGAGCTGCCCCTGGGCGCCGCCGTCGGTCGGCGCGGGACCGGCCGAGCGGCATGAGAGGTCGGGCGTGCACGGCAGCGACGGCGCGCAGGGCTCGAAGGGCCCCGAGAACGCCGAGGCGTCGCAGCGGGTGAGGGCGAAGGTGAGGGCGACGAGGTAGGGGCGCACGGCGACCGGATGAACGGCCGCCGCGGGATCACATGGAGAGGCCGCCGTCGACGTCGATGGTGCGGCCCGTGAAATAGTCGCACTCGAGCACGAACTTCACGCCGCGCCAGATGTCCTCGGGCACGCCGATGCGGCCCGCGGGCACGCGCTCGACCAGGGCGTCGCGGGCCTTCTGGTGCATCCCCTGGGTCATCGGGGTCTCGATCATGCCCGGGGCGATGGCGCCGACGCGGATGCCGTAGGCGCCGAACTCGCGGGCCCACGTGAGGGTGTTGGCCGCGAGGGCCGCCTTGGCGGCGCTGTAGTTCGACTGCCCGCGGTTGCCGTAGCGCGCGATGGACGACATGTTCACCACCACGCCGGGGCGGGTGTTGGTCTCCATCATCTTCGCGATGACCTCGCGCGCCACGAAGGTCGCGCCCGAGAGGTTCACCCCGATCACCGCGTCCCACTGCTCGCGGGACATCTTCGTGATCTTGCCGGTCTCGCGGTCCTTCTTCACGAGCAGGCCGTCGCGCAGGATGCCGGCGTTGTTCACCAGGCCGTTGAGCCCGCCCATCGCGCCGTGGGCCCACTCCACGAAGGCAACCACATCGGCCTCGTCGGAGACGTCGAGCCGACGCCAGAGCACCTTGCCCGGCACCTCGCCGATGGACTCCGCCAGCCCGGCCAGCGCGTCTTCCTTCACGTCCCCCGCGGCCACCGTCGCGCCGGCCTCGGCCAGCCGACGGACGAAGTGCGCGCCCATGCCCTGCGCGCCGCCGGTCACGATGATCTTCAGGTCCTTGAGCTCCATCGACAGTCCGTCCCTTCTCGGCGCGGCAGGAGGGCCTTTTGCGTTGCAAAAGAACGCCGCGCGGCGACGACCTTCTAGTGCCTCCCACACCGCGGCGCAAGGGCGATGTTGCACTGCAACAAATTACCGCGGCAGCGTCGCCGCGACGTGCTCGATGAGGGCCCGCGCGATGGAGAGCCTCGGCGGCAGCTGCGGCAGCGCGTCGGGGGCGAACCACCCGGCCTCGGCGAGCTCGCCGTCGAGCAGCCTTGGCTCCGCGGCCTCGGCCCGGGCGACGAAGCCCACCATGAGCTGGTGGGGGAAGGGCCACGGCTGGCTCCCGAGGTAGGTCACCTCGGTGAGCGCCAGGCCGACCTCTTCGCGGGCCTCGCGCCGCACGCAGTCTTCGAGGGACTCCCCCGGGTCGACGAAGCCCGCCACGAGCCCGAAGCGCCCGGGGGGGAAGTGCGGCGCGCGCACCAGGAGCATGCGTGTGCCGTCGTGGATCGCCGTGATGGTGCACGGCGACACCCGGGGGTAGACCTCGTGGCCGCAGCCCTCGCAGACCTTCGCGCGCTTCGACGGGTCCGCCGCGGGGACCGTGGGTCGGCCGCAGGCGCCGCAGAAGCGGTTGGTGCGGTCCCAGTGGAGCACCTGCGAGGCGTAGGCCGCCGCGGCCCAGTGCGCGGTGGGGAGTGCGTTGGCGAGCCCGCGGAGGTCCATCGCGCGGTGACCCTCGGGGACCTCGCCGTGCAGCGCGCCCGCGACCACCATCGCGCCGTCGAGGGTGCCGACAAGGTGGGGCGTGGTGATGGGGAGGGCCACGTCGGGCAACGCCGCGGGGTCGTCGCGCACGACCACGAAGGCGCCGTCGAAGGCCAGCACCCGCGCGTCTGGGGGGAGCGTCGCGGGGACCGCGCCGATGGCGGGCTCGAACGCGGGGGTGGCGCCAGGAAAGACCGGGAGTGACATGCGCGCAGTGTCGCACGACACCCCGCGAAGGGGTCGCGGAGCTCTGCCCCCACCGGGTGCGTGCGACCGCGGAGAAACCCCGCGGAGGGAGGCGTCGGTGCCATGCGCGCGCCCCCCGTCGCCAGTTCTGTGCAGAGATGTGATGGATGTTCGCGATCTGAACACGGCCCGTGCTGCGATGGCGTCACCCACACGACGCCGTTTCCTTCGTGAGAGCAGGAGCTTTCCGTGCGCACAGCCACGCCCTTCGCCCGCCTCGCCGTCGCCCTCTGCCTCGCCTCGCCCTCCCTCGCGCTCGCCCAGCAGTCACGGCCCAGCGCCGCCACGCGACCCACCGACGCGGACCGCGACGACGAGCCCCGCGCGCCCTCCGCCGCGCGCGCCCGCGGTCGCAACCGCAACGAAGCCCCCGCCGAGGCGCCCGCGCCGCGCACCGCACGCGCCGCGCCGCGCGTGACGCGGGAGACCGCCGCCGAGCGCGAGAGCACCAACGCCCGCATCCAGGCCCAGGCCGAGCGTGAGGCCGAGGAGCAGGACGGCGACGAGCGCGAGGTGGCGCCCGCGACCGCGCCGGTGATCCGCGGGCTCGCCTCGGAGGGGCCCCGCGCCGCGAGCTTCGTGCCCCGCGGCTGGGTGCTGGAGCAGCAGGCCGAGGGTGACCTCACGGGCGACCGTCGCCCCGACCTCGCGGTGCTGATCCGTCAGCAGCGCCCGGACGACGCCGAGCATGACCGCGCCCTCGTGGTGGTCGAGCGCGGCGCCGACGGGGTCTACGCGCGCATCGGCGTGGGCACCCGCTTTCTGCTGTGCTCGTCGTGCTACGGCTCCGTCGCCGGGGCGGTGGGCACCCCGTTGCTCTCCATCCGCCGGGGCGTGCTCCACATCGACCAGCTCAGCGGCAGCCGCGAGGCCCGCGAGCGCGCGCTGCGGTTTCGCCTCGACGCCGAGAGCGGTCGCATGCAGCTCGTGGGCGAGGAGCTCAACACCTGGGACCGGGTCGATCGCCACGGCACCCGCACGGTCACCAACCACCTCGCGCGCACGCGGGTGATCGAGCGCTTCACCAGCGACGAGCGACGCAGCCGCGAGACCCGCACGACGGAGTCGCACACGGGCGTCGACCTCGGCGACCGGGTGAACCTCGAAGACTGCGAGTGACCGCCCCTGTCGCTTTCTTGGTGACCGGGATCACCCCGGGGTAGGGGACCGTCATGGGTCGCTCCCGGGTGTCGAACGACAAATTCAAGCCGCACTTTCGCCCCGACGGGCACTTCGACCGCTCCGCGGCGCAGAAGCCCATCCTCGTGGTGGAGAACGTCACGAAGGTGTTCCGCGCCGACGCCCCGGTGCTGCGCAACGCCGACGTGACCATCGAGCGCGGCGAGTTCGTGTTCATCACCGGCCCCTCGGGCGCGGGCAAGAGCACCCTGCTGAAGCTGATCTACCGCGCCGACACCGTCGACGAGGGGCGGATCCTCTTCTGCGGCAGGGACATCGCGCGCCTCACCGAAGACAGCATCCCCCACCTGCGGCGCAACATCGGCGTGGTCTTTCAAGACTTTCGCCTCGTGCCCTACTGGACCGTCTACCAGAACGTCGCCGTCGCCCTGGAGGTCATGGGCCTCTCGGCCCGGGTGATCCGCGCGCGGGTGGCCGTGGCGCTGGAGCGCGTGGGCCTCGACGGCCGCGGGGATGACAACGTCTCGGTGCTCTCGGGCGGCGAGCAGCAGCGCGTGGCCATCGCCCGGGCCATCGTGACCGAGCCCGCGATCATCCTGGCCGACGAGCCCACGGGCAACCTCGACCCGGTGCTCGCGCTCGACATCCTCGGGCTCTTTGAAGAGATCCACGAGGGCGGCACCACGGTGCTCTTCGCCACCCACGACCGCTCGCTGCTGGAGGTCTCTCCGCGACGACTGCTGGTCCTCGACGGCGGGCGCTGCATCGAGGCGCGCAAGGGCCTCTCGGGTCTCGGCGGCGCCCTCGAGCGCGCCCCCACGCTCAACTGATCCCCCTCACGGAGACACGACGATGTTCGCCCGAGCGATTCGCGGACTGAAGCAGCAGGTCAGCACCCAGGTGCTCTCCGTCGCCACCGTCGCCCTCGCGCTGTTCTGCCTCGCCGGCGCGCTCCTCGTGCTGGAGAACGCCGGCGCGCTGGTGCGCCGCTGGAGCGCCCCGGCCCGGGTCACGGTCTTTCTCGCCGACAACGCCCCGGCCGAGCAGGTCGACGCCCTGCGCGCCGTCCTCGCCTCGCTCCCCGAGGTCGAAGACGCGCGGCACATCACCGCCTCCGAGGCCCGCGCCTCCCTCGCCCGGGGGGACCGCACGCTGGGCGCCGCGCCCGTCGAGCTCTTCCCCGCCACCATCGAGCTGCGGCTCCTCCCCGCGGCGGCCACCGAGGCCCGCGTGCGCCTCGTCGCCGAGCGCGTGCGACGCCTTCCCATGGTCGTCGAGGTCGAGACCTACCGCGGGTTCACCGAGCGCCTGCGCACCCTCCTCGGGGGCGGCCGCACCGCCGCCGCGGCCATGGCCTTCGCCGTGCTCGTGTGCGTCTTCGCGGTGGTGAGCAACACCGTGCGCATGAGCCTCGCGGCGCGCACCCGCGAGATCGAGGTCCTGCGGCTCGTGGGCGCCACGCGGAGCTACGTGCGCGCGCCGTTCCTCCTTGAGGGCGCGATGCTCGGCGGCTTCGGCGCGGCCGTGGCCCTCGCGCTCCTCGCGGTGCTCTACCTCGCGTCGCGCGCGAGCTTCGAGGCCTCGCTGGGCGCGGTGCTCGGGATCCAGCCCGTGTTCCTCTCGGCGTGGCTGCTCGGCGCGTTCCTGCTGGGCGGGAGCGGCGTGGGCGTGGTCGGCAGCGCGGTGGCCCTGCGCAAGGGGCTGCGGTCGTGAGCGCGCGCCGCGCGGCCCTGCTCACCGCGGTGCTGCTCGGCGCCAGCGCGATCCCCCTGCGCCCTCGCGCGCAGAACGGGGGCGCGCCCATCGCGACGTCGAGCCTCGCCGCGGTCGACGCCGAGCTCCACCGACTCGCCGCCGAGCAGCAGCGCATCGCACAGGAGTCCGCCGCGCTCACGCCTCGCGCCGAGGCGCTGCGGCAGCGCGCGCGGGAGCAGATCCGTTGGCTGCACCACCTCGCGCAGGGCGACGCCCTCGCGGCCCACGGCGGCCCCGAGATGCTCCTCGAGCACGCCGCCCG
>JBILLI010000311.1:0-8412 GCA_044376155.1 Polyangiales bacterium | reverse complement strand
GCGTCGCGGCGTTGGAGCGCGGACGGTTTTGTACCTACACTAGCGCGATGAGGCTGCCCCACACGCTCCGCGTCTCGCCGTTGCTCGCGCTGCTCGTCTCCTGCTCTTCCACCCCAGTCGGTCCCAGCAGCGACGCTGGGGCGACCGCGGACGTCGGCGGCTGCGTGCCCGACCGCGCCCTCTGGGACGGGCAGATTCGCGCGGTGGTCCAGCGCCAGTGCGGCTCGTGCCACGGGGCCACGCCCTCCTTCGGCGCGCCCTACTCGCTGATCGACTACGACGCCATCCTGCGCCCGCGGCAGGGCGGCCGCCCCGTGGATCGCATCGCCGCGCGCATGATGGCGGGCACGATGCCGCCCGCGGGCACGCCCGCGCCCACCGACGACGACGCCCGCGCGGTGGTGCAGTGGGCGAGCTGCGGCGCGCAGACGCCGCCGCCCGGCATGGGCCTGCGCGCGTCGCGGCCGGTGTTCCGCTCGCCCGAGCGCACGCCGACGAACATGGAGCGGTGGGACCTCCTCGCGAACAACTTCGTCGTGGCCTCGACGCTGCGCGACCGCTACCAGTGCTTCACGTTCACCTTCCCGGGCGCCGCCGACCGCTTCATCCGCCGCTTCGAGCTCGTGGCCGACCGCAGCGAGGTGCTGCACCACGTGGTGCTCCTGCGCGACAACAACCGCGCGGCACCGACGGAGCCCTTCGAGTGCGGCTCCATGCCCGAGGGCAGCGATTACCTCTACGCGTGGGCGCCAGGCACGTCGGCGCTGGAGTTCCCCGACGGCGGCCTGCGCGTCACGCCGGGCCAGCGCGTGGTGATGCAGATCCACTACAACAACGGGCAGGCCCTCGAGGGCGTGCGCGACAACTCCGGCATTCGGATCTACCACGACGCGCCCACCGGCACCGAGTACGGCATGGTGGCCATCGGCCCCGTGGGCTTTCAGGTGCCCGCGCGCTCGACGGCCTCGCCGCAGAGCGGCTGCGCGTTCTCGCGCCCCTCGCGGCTCCTCGCGGGCATGCCGCACATGCACAACATCGGCACGGGCTTCACCCAGGACATCGTGCGCGCCAACGGGTCCCGCGAGAGCCTGATCTCGCTGCAGGGCTGGCAGTTCGAGTCACAGCTCTTCTACGACTTCAACACGGAGTTCCAGCCTGGCGACCGCCTCATCACCCGCTGCGACTTCAACAACACCTCGGCGACGATGGTGCGCAGCGGCGAACGCACCGCCGACGAGATGTGCTTCAACTTCGCCTACGTCACCCCGCCGCCGACGGAGCGCTACTGCGACCAGGCCGTCTCGGGCACCACCGACCTGCCGTATGCGCCTGGGATGTGCGCGCTCCCCGCGGCGCCCACCGACGTCCCGGCGGTGACCGGCCGCGCGATGGTGGGCGCGGCGCCGACCCTCGCGGGCGGCACGATCCCCGAGGCGCGGTGGGTGCTCAGCGGGGTGACCTGGTACCTCAACACCGGCACCGTCGGGGGCATGAGCCTCAACCTCGAAGAGACCACCGTGACCTCCCGCGGCCAGCTCTGGACCGGCGCGGGGCGCATCAACGCCGACTTCGTCACGCGCTTGAACCTGGTGCTCACGGGTGCGGTGCGCTTCAGCCGCGACATCCCCGCGAGCTTCGCGGGCACCTTCAGCGGCGCGAGCTCGCCCCTCACGCTCACGCCCACCTGCGGCGGGATGAGCCCGATGACGATGCTCAACTACGCCGTGCAGGGCGACACCCTCACGGTGGGCGTCACCCCGTCGATGGTCTCGGGGCTCACCATCACCCCGCAGTACCAGTTCCGCCGCGCGGCGAACTGATCAGAACTCGGCGCGGCGGATCATCTCCGCCACCGCGTCGGGCCCCGACGGGTCGTACCCCTCGAAGAGCGCGTCGGCCACGCTGCGGTCGTCGGCCGCGAGCGCCGCGAGGGGCTCGAGCCACACGCGCTCGTCGCGCCCCGCGTCGTCGAGCACCGCGCGTCGACGCAGCGCCTCCAGAAACACCGGCATCAGGTCCCGCGCGATCTCACCGAGGGTGCTGCCGCCCACGGTGGCCTTGAGCCCCCGCGTCGCCACGTCGGCGCGCGCCGCGGCGAAGGCGTCGTGGCCCAGCGAGACGCAGCGCTGCTCCACCGCGTCGAGGGCGGCGTCGTCGTAGAGCGCGGCGATCCACAGGGCCGGCAGCGCCGCGGAGTCGCGCAGCGGCACCGAGTCAGCGCCGCGCACCTCCAGCGTGCGCTTGAGCCGCGCCTCGGGGAAGAGCGTGTTGAGGTGGGTCTCCCAGTCCGCGGCCGTCGCGGTGAGGCCCTCGAAGCCGTCGGCGAGGTAGCGACGGAAGGTGAGATGCGTCGCGTTGCGCACCTCGCCGCGCACCTTGAGGATGAACATCGGGATGTCGAGCGCCCACTCGATGTACTCGTCGATGGTCGCGCCCTCGCGCCACGCGAAGGGCAGCAGGCCCGCGCGGGTGTTGTCGACGTCGAGCCACACGCGCGCGCGGTGGCTCTTCACGCCCGCGAAAGCGCCCTCGATGAAGGGGCTGTTCGCGAAGAGCGCGGTGACCACGGGCGAGAGCGCCAGCGAGGCGCGCAGCTTGCGCATCGCGTCGCGCTCCGAGGTGTAGTCGAAGTTCGCCTGCACCGTCGCCGTGCGGCGCATCATGTCGAGGCCGTAGCGCCCGCGGGTGGGGAGGTATGACCGCATGATGGGGTAGCGGCTCTTGGGGACCCAGTCGAGGTCCTCCTGGCGCGCGAAGGGGTGAAAGCCTACGCCCAGCAGCCGCAGGTCGTGCGCGATCTCCAGCGAGGCGAACTCGTCGCGGGTCTGCATGAGCTCGTCGACCACCGCGTGCACCGAGGGCAGCGGCGCGCCCGAGAGCTCGAACTGCGAGCCGGGCTCCAGGGTGATCGACGCTTGCCCGCGGGTGAGCGCGAGCACTGGGGCGCCGGGGTAGTCGCGCACGCCGGTCCAGCCGTGGTCGCGGGCGAGGGCGTCGAGCAGGTTGCGCACGCCGGGGCGGTCGCCCTGGGGCTCGTAGCGCAGCGGCGTGCCGTCGCGAAAGATCGCGATGCGCTCGCACTCGATGCCGACCAGCGTGGCCGCGCGGCGAAAGGAGCCCTCAAAGATCGCGTAGAGGTCGTCGCGGCCGCGGAGCGGAGCCGGGGCAGGGGTCGAGGGCGTGGGGGTGGGGCGCTCCGTCATGGCGGCGGAGGATACACATCAGAGGGGCGATCCGTTACGGGTTCCCACGCCGCAGGACGGTCGGAGTGTGTGCGTCGCCGATGCAGCTCCGACGCTCTCCCCACCGCCCCGTGGGGAGAGACCTGGCGCGCGATACACGATTCGAACGTGTGACCTTCGGCTTCGGAGACCGACGCTCTATCCAGCTGAGCTAATCGCGCGAGAACGAGGCCGCGGAACATACGCCGGGTCGCCGCGGGTGGCAAGGGCGATCTCGCGGGGATAGGGTCCGCGCGTGCGACTCTCGCGTCTGTTCGTCGCCCTCGCGCTCGGCGGGTGCCCCTCGCGCTCCGATGAGGGGCTGCGTCCGATGGCCCGCGCCCCGGTGCGCGACGGCGGCGCGCCCGCGCTCTCCGACGACGTGTTGGTGCGTCGGCTCGGCGTCGAGCGCGCCTCGCTGCGCCGGGTGGTGACCTACGCGCCGATGGACTGCGTGATCGTGCACGCCCGCCGCGACGGTCGGTGGGGCGCGTGGGCGGTCGACGCGCAGCGCGCCAGCACCGGGCTGCCAGGCGCGTCGCGGGTGCTGCGGTCCTGGGCGGACATGGGCTACGCGCCCTTCACCGAGGACCTCGCGCGGGTGGTGGGGCTCTTCGCCTTCCCCGAGTCCATGGTGATCTCGCGGCGCGACGTGGTGGAGGTCGACGGGGCGCCGGTGTGGGCCGCGGCGCCCTCGCTCGCCCCCGACGGCCGCGGCGGGCGCGCGCTTTCGTTCACCCTTCGCGGCGCCGACGGCGCGCTGCGCACCGCGCGCTTCGTGATTTCCGCCGATCTCGTCGTGACCGGGCCGTGACGATGTCGTTGACCCGCCGCGCGGTGGCAACGGACAATCCCCCGCGATGATGGAGCGACTGCGGGTCGAGTACGCCGCGCTGACCGATGTCGGGCGCAAGCGCAGCCACAACGAGGACTCGTTCCGCTGCGCGGGCGACGACAACCTCTTCCTCGTGGCCGACGGGATGGGGGGGCACAACGCCGGCGAGGTCGCGAGCGCGATGGCCGTGGACCTCGTCACGCAATTCTACATCGAGGCCCGGCGCGACCCCGCGGTGCACTGGCCCTTCAAGCAGGCCCGCGACGAGCAGTACCAGGCCGACACCCTGAACATCGCGGTGCAGTACGCGAACCTCAGGATCTTCGAGTCGGCGCGCGAGAACTCCGACCGCCGGGGCATGGGCACCACCTTCGTGGGCGCGCTCATCGCGCACCGCGCGGCGTGGGTGGCGCACGTGGGCGACTCGCGGGCGTACATCGTGCGGGCGGCGGGGAGCATCGAGTCCATCACCATCGACCACTCGCTGCTGGAGGAGTACCGCCGCACGCGGCCCGACCTCACCGACGAGCAGCTCAAGAAGTTCCCGTACAAGAACGTGATCACCCGCGCGCTGGGGATGAAGACCGATGTCAGCGTGGAGATGCACCGCCACGAGATGCACCCCGGCGACGTGCTGGTGATCTGCTGCGACGGCCTCACGGGCATGGTCCGCGACGAGGACATCGCCCGCATCGTGCGCGCCCACGACGACCTCAACGACGGCTGCCGCGAGCTCGTCGCCGCCGCCAACGAGCGCGGCGGCGTCGACAACATCACCGTGGTGCTCGTGCGCACCACGTAGCGGTCAGCGCACGAAGACCGACGACCCGCGGGCGGTGAAGGGCACCTCGACGCGACCGTCGCGCACGGTCACCGTCGCGGTGGAGAGCGCGTCGCGCAGCACCGTCCCGTCGGGCGCGCCGAGGGCGCCGGGCACCGCGACGCTCACCGCGCGGGCGGTGGTGCCGCGGTTGATCGCCACCACCGCGAGGTCCATGCCCGCGCCGCGGGCGTAGACGTAGCCGTCGCCGTCGGCGTGCAGGAAGGTCCGCGCGCCGCGCTGCAGACCGACGTGACGCGCGCGGAGCTGGCCGAGCGCGCGAACGTGGGCGAGCACGGTCTGCTCCCGCGCGTTCACGTCGCTGCCGAAGCGCATGGGGCGGCGGTTGTCGGGGTCGGCCGCGCCGGGCAGGCCGATCTCGTCGCCGTAGTAGATCAGCGGCACGCCGCGCTGCGTGAGGGTGAAGGTCCACGCAAGGCGAAGCCTCGCGTAGGGGACGTCGTCGCTGGGGGGCCCCGGCGGGTTGTTGTACCCGAGGTCCTGGGGGTTGCCGACGATCTGCCCCGCAGCCTCGGAGAGGAAGCGCGTGACGTCATGGTTGCCGAGGAAGGGCGACATCGGGAACTGCCCGTACACCGACTCGTTGGCGCGCACGGTGTTCTCGAGGTCCATCATCCCGCCGCCGCTGCGCGCGTAGGCCTCCAGGATGGCCCAGTACACCGGGAAGTCGAACTGCGCGTGGAGCGCGTTGTCGCCGATGTAGCGGCGAATGAGCTGCCGGTCGCCGTCGTTGTTGCCCGCGAAGGTCTCGCCCACGGTGTACATCGCCGCGTTGCCGTTCTCCCAGCGGTTGAGCCGGTCGCGGAGGTTCGTCGTGGCGAGAAAGTCCATGTGCTTCGCGGCGTCGACGCGAAAGCCGTCGGCGCCGGTCTCGACCAGCCACCACCACGCGTCCGCGACCATCTGGTCGGCCATGGACATGTTGGTCCAGTTCACGTCGGGGAGGTACGACGTGAACCAGCAGTCGAGACGTCGCTCGTCCCAGCCGCAGCTCGGGCCGCCGCAGGTGCAGGTGCCGTCGCCGTTGAACCACCCCTCGCGGGAGCGCTCCATGAAGTACGGGTGCTCGCGGTGGAGCTGGTTGTTCACCAGGTCGTAGAGCACGCGAATGCCACGGCGGTGCGCCGCGCGGTTGAGCGCGCGGAGCTCGTCGAGCGTGCCCCAGTGCGAGTCGGCCTCGCGCGGGCGGTTCACCCAGTAGCCGTGGTAGCCCGTGTACTGCCGGTTGTCGGCGCCGCGCCCGAGGTTGTGCGTGTTGCTGTTCACGGGCGAGAGCCACAGCGCGCGCACGCCCATCTGGTCGAAGTAGCCCTCGTTAAGCGCCGCCGTGATGCCCGCGAAGTCTCCGCCGTGCCAGTCGGCGATGGCCGCCGTGCCGCCCGTGCGCCCGTCGTTGAGGGGATTGCCGTTGCGAAAGCGGTCGGTGAACACGAAGTAGAGCGTGCCGTCGCCCCACTGGTACGGGGTCTCCTCGACCCACATGGGCACGATGAGCTCCTCGGCGCTGCGGCCTGACATCGAGCGGGCGTTCACGCGAAAGGTGTAGCGGTCCCGCGCGAGGCCCGTGAGGCGCACGCGCATGACGCGCGCGGCGGCATCCCACGTGAGGGCGCCCGCGGGGAGCTCGGCGCCGTTCATCACCACGCGCCGCGCCGCGGGGTCGGCGTCGCTGCGGTCACCGCCCGCGACATACTGGATGTCGAGCTCCATCATTCCGTCGGCGGTGGCGCGCTGGCGGAGCACCCGGAGCTCAGGGATGTTGCAGTCGGTGACCACCACCCGGCTGTTCTCCACCGAGCCCACGTACTTGCGCGCGATGCGCCCGGGGTCGAGGCCCCACTGCGTGCCGTCGACGACGATCTTGTAGCCGTAGTCACCGGGCGGTAGCTCGAGCTCGAGGCGGTAGCTGCCCGCGCCGTTGGTGTCGGTCATCGGGTTCGTCGTGGGGGAGAATTGGTTCCACTCCCCCGCGACCGCCACCGCGCGCGCGCTGCGCCCGAGGTTGTAGGTGAACACCGTGCGGCAGCTCCGCACCGCCGCGCCCGCGTCGCCCGCGACGATCGCGTCGACGCCGGGCGTGATGTCGGCGCCGGGCGCGTCGACGCGCGGGATGTCGATGGGCGCCACGGGGATGTCGACGCCGCCTCCGTCACCGCCGAGGGGCACGTCCCACTCGGTGGCGGAAGCGTCGGGCGGGGAGGAGCCGCTCGCGCAGGCGTGGAGGGCGGCGAGCGAGAGAAGCATCCAGGGAGCGCGCATGGAGGAACTCTTCCGGCCCGCGCGTGCCGTGGTCAAGGGGTGCGACGCGGAGGATCGGGCGGCAGGCCCATGTCACGTCGCACCGCGCGAAATGCGTCAGTCCACTGGTCGCCCTCGTCGCGCACCACCAGCTCGACCGCGTCGGTGGGACCAGGCTCGTGTGTGCTCAGCAGCACGGCGATGCGTGGCGCACGGCCCGGCTTGGGCAGCACGCGCCACACCGCGCGGGGGTGCAGCGACGCGGCGGTCACGGCGTCGAGGGCGCGGACGATCTCGAGCCCGCCCACCACCATCGCGAAGCGCCCACCCGGCGCGAGCACGCGGGCCGCAGCCTCGGCGTAGGCCTCGACGCCCCCGCGGTGCTCAAAGCGACAGGGCCCCGTCTGCACGCGCGCCGACTCCAGGCCCGTGCCCGGCGGAAAGTACGGCGGCGTGCCCGTGACCAGCGCGAAGGGCGGGAGGTCATCGAGGGTCGCGGGGTCGCGGAGGTCCCCGTGGCGCAGCTCCACGCGCGGCGCCGCGCCGTTGAAGCGCACCGAGCGGCGGGCCAGCGCGATGGACACGTCCTGCGCCTCGACGCCCACGCAGCGCGCGCGCGGGAGTCGCCACGCGACCATCTGCAGCACCGAGCCGATGCCGCAGCCGAGGTCCACCGCGCGGAGGTCCTCGTCGGGGGAGAGGCCCTGTGTCGCGACCCACGCGGTCACGAGGTCATCGAGGGACCAGCGGTTGCCGCGGACCTTCTGAAAGATCCGCCAGTCGCCCGAGAGCAGGCAGAGGTCCTCGTCCTCGGCGGGGCGCAGCGACGGATCGCCCTGATCCCCGAGGGGCGCGGGGCCGGGCGGGGACCAGCCTTCGGGGCGGCGCGGCGTACGGATGATGCCTTCGGCCATGACGCGCGGAGGAGAGCGCAACCCGCGCGGCGCGTCGAGGGGAGTTCAGGGCGCTCCCCTTTCAAGGTCTCATCGGACCACGCGGCCCCGCTCGAACCGGCCCGAACGATCGACCCACTCGCGGATCGGTGCCCCGCAGCCGCTGGCCATCCCTCCGCGCGAAGAGCCCAGAGACTCAGCAGGGATCCGTGCTTTCTGCAGTGCGGACTTGAATTTTCGTGGCCTTAACCGTCACCGCAAGCCCCCACCCCCGGCCCCGCCCCCACCCACGAGATGCGCAACCAGCCTTACGCGGCATGCTGAATCTCGCTGATCTTCCCGAGCATCTCGTCGAGTGAGGCGGGGACACCGTGGACCCTCACG
>JBILLI010000141.1:0-13051 GCA_044376155.1 Polyangiales bacterium | reverse complement strand
GGTCTACGAGCAGTACCACCTCGACCCCGCGACCCGCGCCGTGCGTCCCACGCGGCTGCGCATCGCGGTGTTCTTCAACCCGGTGGACGATGCCCGCACCGAGCTCGTCGTGCTGGGCTATGTCTCAGAGCCGCCGTGGGGGCGCGCGGGGCTCAACGCGGCGGCCTATCCCCTCGTGCGCGCGCTGCTGTTGGAAGAGATTCGCCGCGACAAGGTGATGATCGAGTCTCTCGCCGACCGGCGCACGTCGCTGCAGGGCGCCGCGCTCGGGCGCTTCGACAAGGCGCTGGTGGCCAGCCGCGCGCGCATCGCCCGGATCTACCGCGGCGAGACGTAAGCGCGCAGGTCGCGGTTGCGCCGGGTTGGGGTGCGTGGTTTGGTCCGCCCATGCGCTTGCGATTCGCGAAGACCTTCGCCCTCCCGCTCTGCCTCCTCGCGGCGTGCTCGAGCACGCCGACCCCCGCCGACGGCTCGACCGACGCGGCGCCGCGCGACGCGGTCACGGCCGACGTCGACCCCGAGCTCATCCGCCGCGGCCGCAACTCCGCTGCCCTTTGCGCGTTCTGCCACCAGGACCTGCAGGGGCGCTACGCCGGGCAGACCACGCCCCGGCCGATGAGCACGCAGTACGGCACCAACCTCACGCCCGACCCCGAGACCGGCCTCGGCAGGTGGTCCGACGAGGAGATCCGCCGCGCGGTGCGCACGGGTGTGGCGCGCGACGGCCGCACGCTGTGCAACCTCATGACCCGCTACTCCGACGGGATGCTCACCGACGACTCGCTGAACGCGATCATCGCGTTCCTGCGCAGCGTCGAGCCGGTGCGCCAGCAGATCCCCCGCAGCACCTGCCCCTGACTCAGCGCGCGAGGGCGTGGAGCTCGTCGTTCTTGACGACCCGCACGCCCGGCTGCGCCGTCTTCGCGAGGCGCACCAGCGCCAGCGCGACGGTGCGGGCCTCGATGGGACGCGAGGGGAGCCACCCCAGCACCGGCGCGAGCGCGCGAGACACCACCACCGCGGCGTGCTCGGCCGGGCGCGACTCCTCGCGGTCCCCCAGGAGCAGCGAGGGCTGCGCGATCGTCAGCGCGTCGAAGCCCAACGCCCGCAAGGAGTTCTCCACCTCGCCCTTCACCCGGTTGTAGAACACCGACGCGCGCGCGTCGGCCCCCAGGGCCGTGACCACCAGGAAGTGCCGTACCCCGGCGGCCTTCGCGGCGGTCCCGAAGGCCACCACGGCGTCGTGGTCCACCGCGCGAAAGGCAGCCTGGCTCCCCGCGCGCTTGATGGTGGTGCCGAGGCAGCAGAAGGCGACGTCCGCAGGGGGCAACGGGGGATCGTCGAGGCGGGCGAAGTCCACCGTGCGCTGCGTGAGCTTCGGGTGCGTGCGCGGCAGCGCGCGGCGCCCAAGGGAGACCACTTGCGACGGGTCTGTTCCATCGAGCAGGAGGTCGAGGAGATGTCCGCCGACGAGGCCCGAGGCGCCAGCGAGGAGTGCGGTCTGGGAGCGTTCCACGGCGTCGAGGATGCACGCGCTTCGGCCGCGGCGTCACGCGTGATAGAAGCGCACAGGTCCTGGGGCGGCGCCCCCAAGGCCCAGAGACGACAGACCATGGCGGAAGACGGCTGGAAATGTCCCCAATGCGGCGCTCGCACCGTCGGCGCGCCCCGCTGCGGGCGCTGCGGTCGTGCCGCGCCGATGGAAGACCCCGTGCTCGTGCGCCCGGTCCCCATCGTGAGCGGCGCCCGCGGGGCGAGGGGGCCCGGCGTCAGCCCCGGCGCGAAGTTCCGACGGCGGCACGCGGGCGGCACGAGCGGTCCGCCCCGGGTGCGGGTCGCGGCCGCGCGGGATCAGGCGCCCATCACCCTCCCGCCGGGCAAGGTGGGCGGGGTCTTTCGCCGCCGCAGCGTGGAGCGCGACGTCGACAAGCTCCAGATGTTCTCGTGGACCGACGACGAGATCATCGAGCTCGCGCGGCGCAACCTCGGTTCCTTCGACGCGCTCTACCTCGCGCCCGCGATCCCTCCCGCGATCCTTGAGGCGTGGCGCGAGGCCCACGGCGAGCTGCTCGACGACCGCGTGCTGGTGCTCTTTCACGACACCCTCTTCGGCGGCCAGGGAGACGGCTTCGCGATCACCCCGCGGGCCTTTCACTGGAAGAACGTCGGCGAAGACCCCCGCCGCATCGGGTGGGACGAAATCGACCTGCAGCGCGTCGCGTATCAAGACGACACCTGCGCGCTCTGCCTCGACATCGACGAAGAGCTGCAGCTCACGCACCAGGACACCGAGGTGCTCGCGCCCCGACTCCTGGAGCTCGTCGCGTGCCTCGCGGCCCTCGCCCAAGACGACGCATGACCCCAACGCCCGGAGAGACCATGTCCAACCTCGCGCGCGCGTCAATTCTCGCGCTCACGCTGCTCGGCTGCAACCGCGGCAGCACGTCTCGCAACGACAACGCCGAGCCCGCTACCACGGTGCCGACCACGGTGCCCGCGGCCGACGTCCCGGCGATGCCCATCATGCCCGTGCCCATCGCACCCTCCGCGGCGCCGGCGATTCCCGTCGCCCCGGGCGATGCGGGCGCGCCCGCGATGCCCACGGCCCCCATGCCCACACCCACCGCGGCCGACAGCGCGGTGGCGCCCGGCGCGGTCGAGCCCAGCACGCCGCCGCCCGCGGCCCCCATGCCCACGCCCGCCGCGGTCCCCGCCCCCGGGTCACCGACACCCAGCGCGCAGCCCACGACCCCTGCGCCCACGACCAACACCGGCAGCGCGCCTCGCAACTCCGAGGTGCTCAACGTCCCGGGCGTCGGCGCCGTGCGCATGCGGCAGGACCGCAACTCCACCTCCGTGAACGTCGGCGGGATCCGCATCAACCTCCCCGTGCAGCGCTGATCAACGCGGCGGCAGCATCTGCCGGTAGCGGTTCGCCATGCGCTGCGCGAAGCGATCGGCGCTGAGCCCCAGCGCCTCCCGCACGGGGCCGCCTCGCAGCAGCTTGCGCAGCCGCGCCGGCACCTTGTCGGCCAGCGCATCGAGGCCTCCGGAACGCGCGGCATGAATGCCCGCGAGGGCGCGGAGGTATCCCTGCAGGTGCGGCGCCGCGGCGTGCCCTTCGAGCAGGGCCGAGACCACCGCGCCCACACCTCCCTGGAGGTCCCCCTCGGCGCCATCGTCGAAGAGCGGATCGCGCGCGACCGCGGCGCCCCAGTCGTCAAAGAAGGGCCCGAGGCCGATCAGCAGCGCGCGGGAGAGCCGCAGGGGCCTCGCCGCGCGGAGCGGGAGAAAGCGGTGGTTCTCCGCGGCGGTGACGCGCTTGTTGAGCTCCGCGACGCGCACGAAGCGTGAGTCAGAGACCACGCCGTCGTCGTGACCGAGGCGGCCGTAGCGCGCCCGGAGCTGCGCGGCCCGGGCGCTCTTCGCGGGCCATTCGGTGACGACCCGGGAGAGGTCGCCGAGGTTGTGCGCGATCGTCGGCGCGAGGTGCAGGGCGTCGACTTCGCGCCCCTTCTTGTCGCTCACGGCGTCGAAGGCCTCGGCGTGGCGCGCGAGGGCCTCGTCGATCTGCGCCACGAGGCGATCGACCAGCGCGTCAGCCCCCAGCGAGAGCGCCCGCCCCAGCGCGCCCGCGCGCACGGAGAGCAGCTCGCCGTCGTGACCGCTCAGCGGACCCGAGGCCGTCTCGATCACCCGCGCGGACACCTCGCGCACCGGCCAGCGCGCCCATGCGTCCACCGCGTCGACGCCCCGGGTGAGGCTGTCGGCGTCGTGGGCGCTCTGCCACGCGTGGTGACGGATGTGGCTGTCGACGTCGGTCGGCACGAAGGTCGCCACCGTCGCGTAGTGCGCGGACAGCAGCAGGGAGAAGTACCGCCACGACTCGTCGTGGGCGTGCGGCGTCGTCGGCGCGTCGAGGAGCGCACGTCGCCATGAGTTCTCCGGGCCATCGACGGGGCCGACGAGGCTCCACGCGGCCGTGTTCCGAACCTGTTCGAGCACCTTCTCTGGAGCCACGCCGCGCAACGCCACGGCGACGCTCTCAACACTCCGCCGACGGAGATGTCAACCCGTCTGTGCGCGCCGCCCGTCGAGGCGATACACCGTGGGCGGCGGATCCACGCGTCGCACCAGCCGCGCGCTCGCGACGATGCCGTGGGCCGGGCTCTTCGCGCAGGTCGGGTCGGCCTCCGTGGCGTCGCCGGTGAGGGCGAAGGCCTGACAGCGGCAGCCGCCGAAGTCCACCTCGCGGCGGTCGCAGCTCGCGCAGGGCTCCTTCATCCACCCCGTGCCGCGGTAGCGCGCGAAGTCTTCGCCATGGGTCCAGATCTCGCGCAGGGGCGTCTCGGTCACGCGTTGACGTCGCAGCCCCGGGAGCGCGTGGGCGCCCGCGCAAGGCAGGGCGACGCCGTCGGGGGTGACGGTGAGAAAGCGCCGTCCCCAGCCGTCAGTGCAGGGCGTGGGCGCGTCGGCGAACCAGTCGGGCATCACCCAGATCACGTCGCACCGACCGCGCAGCCGCGCGCGCTCCGCGAGGGCGATCTCGGCGTTGCGCCGCACCTGCTCCGCGGTGGGCATGAGGGCGTCGCGGTGGGCCGACGCGCTGCCGTGATACTGCGTGTTCGCCAGCTCGATGCGCTCCGCGCCGACCGACTCGGCGAGGGCGACGAAGCCCGCGGTGAGGTCGATGTTCGCGCGGTGGAGCACCACGTTGAGCGAGAGCCCCGCGCCGGTGGCGCGCACCCACCCGCAGGCCTCGAGCTTGCGCGCGTGCGCGGCGGTGCCGGCGATGCGGTCGGCCTCTGCGGGGTCGAGGTGCTGTACGCTCACCTGCACGTGGTCCACGCCCGCGTCGACCAGCGCGCGCAGGCGCGCCTCGGTGAGACCCCAGGCCGAGGTGATGAGGTTCACGTAGAGGCCCGCGTCGCGCGCCGCGCGTACCAGCGCTTCAAGGTCATCGCGCAGGAGCGGCTCGCCGCCCGAGAGGTGCACGTGCAGCGCACCCATCGCCGCGGCCTCGTGAAACACCCGGGACCACGCCGCGGTGTCGAGCGCGTCGGCGTGGTCGCGCCACGCGACGGGGTTCGAGCAGTACCCGCAGCGCAGCGGACAGCGATACGTGAGCTCGGCGAGGAGGGCCAGCGGGGGAGGGGTCACGCGCCCTCCGCCCCGAGGGTCAAGAAACCGCGGTCCCGCACACGCAGGAGCAGCTCGTGCACGTCGTGCGCGATGGCGGCGGGGGGCGCGTCGTCGTGCAGCGCGCGAAGCTCGGCCACAATGACGCCGACGCTTCGCGCACCGTCGACGCGGGTGAGCACCTCGGCGGCGGCGGGGTTCAGCATCAGCACTCCCTCGGGGAACAGCAGCACGTGGGCGTTGCGCGTGGCGTCCCAGCGGAGGCGCACGCGCCGCACGAGCCGGGGCACGTCGGCGTCGTCGATCACGGCGAAGCCATACGTGCGACGCGCGCGATGCGCCAGTGTCGAACGGGGCGCGCAATCACTGCCGCGCGGCGCGGCTTGACCGGAGCGGTGGGCGTTCACTACGGTGTGAGGACTTTCGCCGAGGAGAACAGCGCCGCCATGAAGACCGACCGCAACCGCCGCAGCCAGGACACCGATCGTCGCGAGACCCCGAGCACGCCCGCGCCCCGCACGGCGTGGACGCGCCCGGACTTCACCGAGGTGCTCGCCTGCGCCGAGATCGGCGCGTACGCCTTTCGCGCGGGCTGAGCGCGCCCCGCCGTGCACGTCCTCATCCTCGGGTCCGGGGCGGGCGGCGGTGTACCCCAGTGGAACTGCGGCTGCGACGGCTGCCGCGGTGCCCGCGCGGGTGATCCCCGGATTCAATCCCGCACCCAATCTTCCATCGCCGTCAGCGCCGACGGACACCGTTGGCTCTTGCTCAACGCCTCCCCCGACGTGCGCGTGCAGCTCGCCGCGCACCCCGCCCTGCACCCTCGGGGGCTGCGCAGCCCGGCCGTGCAGGCCGTGGCGCTCACCAACGCCGACATCGACCACTGCCTCGGTCTGATGGTCCTGCGAGAGGGCGGCGCGCCGCCGATCTACGGCACCGCGCGGGTGCAGCGCGCGCTCCGCGAGGGGCTCCGCATCCTCCCCGCGCTGGAGGCCTACGGCGCCGTGCACTCTCGCGAGGTGCGCCCCGACGAGGAGGTCACCTTCGCCGATCGGCACGGGGTCTCGCTGGGGATCTCCGGCCGCCCCTTCGCCGTTGCCAGCAAGCCGCCGCCCTACATGCTCCCGCTGCTCGGCGACGCCGAGGCGTCTGACCTCCTCGCGGGCGATACGGTGGGGTGGGTCCTTCGTGCGGGGGATGGCCCGCGGGTGGTGTACGTGCCCGGGGTCAAGACCCTCGACGCCCGGCTGCGCGACGAGATCGCCGCCTCGGCGCTGACCCTCATCGACGGCACCTTCTTCACCGACGACGAGATGGTGACTCTTGGCGCGTCGGCCAAGACCTCCCGCGAGATGGGCCACGCGCCGGTGGGGGGCGACGACGGCATCGTGCGCTTCCTGGCCTCCATCGACGGACCGCGCAGGTGTCTCCTGCACATCAACAACTCGAACCCCATGCTCTGGGCCGACAGCGCGGAGCGGCGCTGGGTCCTCGCGCAGGGGGTCGAGATCAGCGCCGACGGTGACCACCTCGAGGTCTGACCCATTTCTCGTTGCGGTCCGCTCGCCTCGCCCGCCGACCTGGGGCTACCATCCGACCGATGGACCGCCGAACTTCGATCTGCATCGTCTTTGCGTCGACGCTGTTCGCCGCCGCCTGCTCGAGCAACACCGTCATCCCCTTCGGCAGCGACGGCGGCGTGGCCCAGGACGTCGTCAGCCCCCGCGACGTGGTGAACCTCCGCTGCGCCGCCAACGTCGACAGCGACCAGGACGGCGTCGACAACGCCACCGAGTGTCGGCTGGGGTCCGACCCGATGCGCGGCGACACGGACGGTGATGGCATCAGCGACGGCGACGAGATCGGCTATCCCCGCGCCTGCGTCGCCGAGAACCCGGGGGATCAGCGCCGCCCCGTGGTCGCCTGCACGGGCGACGGCGCGGGCGTCTGCCAGGCCGGCGAGCGCTGCTCGGGCCTGAATCCCATCGCGCGCGACACCGACATGGACGGGGTCGACGACCGCGGCGAAGACGTCGACGCCAACGGGGTGATCGACGCCGAGCGCGGCGAGACCGACCCGCGGCTGCAAGACACCGACGGCGACGGCCGCCCCGACAGCGACACCGGCGTGCAGATCTGCCGACCCGCGGGCCTCGTGCGCCCCACGATTCAAGAGATCCCTTCCACCGACGTGCAGCTTGGCTTCGACCCGGCCTGGGGCATGGCGCGCACCGTCAGCGGCACCGACCGGGGCGCGACGCTCCTCGACGACGTCAGCGTGCAGGCCGCGGCGCTGATGGTGCAGCGTCCCGCCTCGGGAGACCTCCGCGCCGAGGCCACGGGCGCCGAGGGGATGATCACCGCGGCCCTCCGCGCGGCCGTCTCGGGGCTGACCATCACCCCCGTGCTCGTCGGGCAGTCCATCACCACCCACGAGATGCACGGCGCGCTGAACTCCGTGTACCGCGTCGTGGGGTCGAGCACCGCGGGCGCGCTGCGCGATGCGGCGGTGCTGACCCTCGCGGGCGCCGCGGCCCCGTCGGGCACCCCCGAGGGCTACACCGTCGCGACGGCGTTCTACCTGGAGGTCACGACCATCCTCCGCAGCGACTCGCGCCGCGTGAGCCACGTGGTCGCGATCTCGCCGGTGGCCGACTTCGACGACCGCACCCGCGGCACGGCCATTCGCGTGCGCGACCTCACCAACACCACGGGCGTCTCGGCGATGTCGCGCACCCTCGACCACCAGTGCCCGCGGCTGATGGCGGAACGGTCGGAGATGGCAGACTTCCTCTGGCTGGTCGACACGTCGGGATCGATGGGCGTTCACCAGGAGCGCCTGGGCAACACCGCGAACCGCTTCTTTCAGGGGCTCACCGAGGCGGGCGTGGACTTTCGCGTCGGGGTGCTCCAGGCCGGCAGCGGCGCGTTGAACCTCGACACCCCGGGGTTCACTTGGATCAACGGCGACGACATGACCGGCGCCCAGACCCTGGCCTTTCAGGTCACCACCGCGCGCTACATGAACAACGCGATGGACCTCGTGCGGCCCTACATCTTCCCGGGCGGCGAAGAGGAGCCCCTCGCGGCGTCGGTGATCTCCGTGGAGACGTTCCGCGACCGCGCGGCCCGCGGCGAGACCAACCCCAACCGCACGCTCCGCGACGGAGCCACCACCGTCGCCTTCCTCGTCACCGACGAGCCCGGGACCAACGACGACACGCGCTACTTCGGCACCACCGCGGGACGGATGCGCTGGGGCGCCGACTACCCGATGCGCCTGCAGAACATGGTCCGTTGGTTCACCGACAACGAGGTGAAGCCCTTCGGCCTCGTCGAGGTGTCGGCCACGCCGTGCACGGCCAACGCCGTGGCCGACTTCCCGCGCTGCGCCATCGAGGGCGCCGGCGGCGCGACGATCCCGATCCGCACCGCGACGGAGATGGAGGTCAGCTCGGCGATGACGCGCATCGTTGAGACAGTCGCGGGCGCGTCGAGTCAGTTCCGGCTCATGCGCACGCCCATCTCGTCCACGCTGCAGGTCACCGTGAACGGCAGGGTGGCGCCGCGCTCGCGGGCGCAGGGCTTCGACTATGACCCCGCGGCCCGCTCGGTGGTGTTCTACGGGTCCATGTTCCGGCCTCGTGTGGGCGACCCGGTGGTGATCTCCTACCGCGTGTGGGCAGGATCGCTGGGATGACACCGATGCCTGGTTGCGCACCCCGGGGCTCATGAGGCACACCTGAAGATGTCGTTGGAAAGAACCGTTCACCATCACCCTGAGGAGCGCGTGACATGAGCTACCGGGATCCGCTCGAAGCGATGCGAGCCGAGAATGAGAGCCTGAAGACCGAACTGCGTTCGACCCGTGAGGCTCTGGAGCACTCGCTCTCGCAGGGCGGCGACCTCGGCGCCGAGGCCGCACGCGGTCGTTGGTCCCTGGGCGTGCGCTGCCTCGGCGGCCTCGCGATGATGACCCCCTTCCTCCTCATGACCGCGCTGTGCGAGCACCGCATGGCGCCCCGTCGCATGTCGGCGATGCCCCCGATGCCCTCGGCCGCCTCGGTGATCGCCGCGACGCCCGTCCCCACGGGCTGCACGATGTCGCACCCGCACGTGGGCTTCGAGCGCTTCACCGTCGCCGTCGAGCGCCCCGCGACGGTCATCGAGTCGGCGAACCTCCCCTCGGCCCGGGTGGGTCAGCGCTGCACCGTGCGCGTCGCGCCGGTGTCGCTCCCCGATTTCAACTGTCACGTCGACGTGATGTGCGACGGCGCGGTGCTCTATGGCGTGCACCCCATGGGCTACGCGCACTGCGACGTCGAAGGCGCCACGCCCCTCCGCGCCACCGACCCCTACGTCACCGCGCAAGACAGCGACCCCGCCGTGGCGGTTGATCTCCGCGCGGGCCGTGTGGTGGTCGAAGACACCCGTGACGGGCGCACCACCCGCGCCGTGCTCCGCATCGACGCCGACATCAACCGCTGACGTCGCCCCTTCCGCCGTGCCACAGTGCCGCCTCGGAGGTTCCACCGTGGTGAAGCGCTTCTCTCTCATCCTCTCGCTCTCGACGCTGCTCGCGGCGCCCTTCGCCCACGCGCAGCGCGGCCCCGGCGCCGCCCCCGAGACCGTCGGCGCGCCGGGCACCGCCATACGGCGGCAGACCAGCACGAACCTCTCGAGCTTCGGCGACATCCCCCCCGAGCGCGACGTCCCGCGCGGGGAGGTGGGCGGCACCGGCGAGGTGATCTCGCGCGGCCCGCAGGGTCAGCTCCGCGGCGGCGTCGAGCCCGCGCCTGACGCGGTGGACATGTCCCGCCCGGTGGGTCCGGGTGACGTCGCCCGCATCGTGCGCGGGCGGGACCCTCAGTTTCGCGTGTGTTACGACCGCGGTCGCACGCGGGTGCGCGCGCTCCAGGGACGCATCAACATTCGCTTCGTCATGCGCCGCGACGGCAGCCTTGATCAGCTCGACGTGAACGGCCTCCCGCAGGCGCCCGAGGTCGCGACCTGCATCCGCGAGAACCTCGGCACGCTGCGGCTCCCGCCGCCCGTCGGGGGCTCCCTGGTCTTTCAGATCGGGATGAACTTCTCGCCCCCCGCCGTGCCGGCCCGCCGCCCTCGCCGACGTTGATCCCCGCGCGGTGACGTGGTGCTCTCCCGCGCCACCACCATGAGCCCTCAAGAACCCCCGCTCGCGCGACGCCTCCCACGCTCCGGCGAGATTCTCAGCGCCGACGAGGTGTTCACCCGCTTCGTGGACTACACCTCCGAGCGCGGCCTCTCGCTCTACCCCGCGCAAGAAGACGCTCTGCTCGAGATCGCGGCGGGGCACAACGTCATCCTCAACACCCCCACGGGCAGCGGAAAGTCCCTCGTCGCCACGGCGATGATCTTCCGCGCGATGTGCGAGGGCGCCCGCGCGATCTACACCTGCCCCATCAAGGCGCTGGTGAACGAGAAGTTCTTCGCGCTCTGCGACGACTTCGGCCCTGAGCGCGTCGGGATGCTCACGGGCGACGCGGCGATCAACCGCGAGGCGCCGATCCTGTGCTGCACCGCGGAGATCCTCGCGAGCATGTGCCTGCGCGAGGGGCACCGCGCGCCCGTCGACTACGTGGTGATGGACGAGTTCCACTACTACGCCGACCGCGAGCGCGGCGCGGCGTGGCAGATCCCGCTGCTGGTGCTCTCCAGCGCGACCTTTCTGCTCATGTCCGCGACCCTGGGCGACACCGCCTTCTTCGAGAAGGAGCTCACCACCCTCACGGGCCGCGCGTCGACCACCGTGCGCTCCACGGTGCGCCCCGTGCCGCTGGAATTCACCTACGCCGAGACTGCCCTCAGCGAGACCCTCGCGAAGCTCATCGAGCACGGGCGCTATCCCGTGTACCTGGTGAACTTCACCCAGCGCGCGTGCGCCGAGGAGGCGCAGAACCTGATGAGCACCGACTGGTGCACCAAGGAGGAGAAGCGCTCGATCTCCGAGGCCCTGCACGGCGAGCGCTTCGACAGCCCCTACGGCAAGGAGGTGCAGCGCTTCGTGAAGCACGGCCTGGGGCTGCACCACGCGGGCCTCCTGCCGCGCTACCGACTGATGGTCGAGAAGCTCGCGCAGCAGGGGTTGCTGAAGGTGATCCTGGGCACTGACACCCTGGGCGTGGGGGTGAACATCCCGATCCGCACGGTGCTCTTCACGAAGCTCTGCAAGTGGGACGGAGAGAAGACCGCGGTGCTCACCGTGCGTGACTTTCACCAGATCGCGGGCCGCGCGGGGCGCAAGGGCTTCGACGACCGCGGGTGGGTCGTGGCGCAGGCCCCTGAGCACGTCATCGAGAACCTGAAGATGGAGCAGAAGGCCGGCGGTGACCCGTCGAAGCTCCGGCGCATCGTGCGCAAGAAGCCGCCCGAGAAGGGCTACGTGCACTACGACCGCGCGACCTTTGAGCGGCTGCGCACCTCCCTGCCCGAGCCCCTCACGTCGCGCTTCAAGGTCACCCACGGGCTCGTGCTGAACGTGCTCCAGCGCCCCACGGGGCGCCCCCACGACAACTGCCGCGGGCTCCGACGAATCATCCGCGCGTCGCACGGCACCGAGGTCGACCGGCGGCGCCGGGGCGCCGAGGCGCTGCAGCTCTTCACGTCGCTGGTCGAGGCGGGCGTGGTGAAGAAGGCCTACCGCGACGACGGCGACCGCTGGGAGGTCGACGCCACGCTGCAGATCGACTTCAACATCCACAACACCCTGGCGCTGTGGCTCCTCGACACGCTGCCCAAGGTCGACCGCGAGGTTGAGGGCTACGCGCTCGACGTGGTGACCCTCGCGGAATCGATCTGCGAAGACCCCGACGTGATCCTCCAGCGGCAGTTGGACCGCATCAAGACCGAGGCCATCGCGGAGATGAAGGCCCAGGGGATGGAGTACGACCAGCGCATGGCAGAGCTCGAGAAGCTCGAGTACCCCAAGCCGCACAAGGACTTCGTCTACGCGACCTTCAACGACTTCGTGCGGGTGCACCCGTGGGTGGGCGCCGAGAACATCCGCCCGAAGTCCATCGTGCGGGAGATGTTCGAGAGCTACCACTCCTTCGCGGACTACGTGCGCGAGTACGACCTGCACCGCAGCGAGGGCGTGCTGCTGCGCTACCTCTCCGACGCGTACAAGACCCTCGTGCAGACCGTGCCCGCGGCGGCGCGCGACGAGCAACTCGTGGAGGTCATCGCGTACCTGCGCACCATGCTCCGCGAGGTCGACTCGTCGCTGCTCGACGAGTGGGAGCGCAAGCACGTGCTCGACGACGATCAGGTGCCCGTGCCCGTCGACCTCCGCGCGGCCGAGGACGCGGAGACCGCGCAGAAGCCCGACATCACCCGCAACCGCCGGGCCTTCATCGCGGCCATTCGTCGGCAGATGTACTCGTTGCTCAAGGCCCTCTCGAACCGCGACTACCTCACCGCCGCGCGTTACCTCGCTGAAGACGACGCGCAGACCTGGACTCCCGATGGCCTCAAGGCCGCCATGGCGCCCTTCCACGCCGAGCACGAATACATCCGCGTGGACCACGCCTCCCGCGCGCCCGCGAACACCGTGGTGCTGGGCGAGGGCGATCACACCTGGCGCGTGCGGCAGGTGATCGTCGACGGCGACGAGAACAACGACTGGTACCTCGACGTGCGGGTCGACCTCCCGCGCTCCCGCGAGGCCGAGCGCGTGGTGATCTCCCTCGACGCCGTCGCCACCTGAAATCGTCACGGGCCCCCCGTCCGGAGCTCCAGCCGCGCAAGTTCTCTGCGGACAAGGTATGACTCCACAGGGATACCCTTGTGATCGCGGGGGGTTATCACTGCACTCGGGCCGCGCGTCGGGCGGTCCGAGGAGCGAGACGGTGTCGACGGCGAAGATCCACGGCGA
>JBILLI010000123.1:0-14006 GCA_044376155.1 Polyangiales bacterium | reverse complement strand
GATTCGTTCGCTTCGCGAGCTCTGTCTGTTCACGCGCGAGGGCCTGGCGATGCACGCCGGCCTGCCCGGGGGAGGGGCGCTCATCGCGTCCATCGAGCGCGGGGTCACGGTGCCCGATGAGGCCACCGCGCGAGCCCTGGCGCGTGCGCTCGGCGTCGAGCCCGACGCGCTCTGCGCAGGAGACACGGACGCGGCGTGAGCGCGAACCCCGAAATGACGAAAGCCCTTCCGAAGAAGGGCTTTCAGGGTGCCGGCGGTCGGAATTGAACCAACGACCTTGGGATTATGATTCCCCTGCTCTAACCGACTGAGCTACACCGGCGACGGGTCGCGGAGAGTGCACGCGTCGCCGTGCCGTGTCAACCCTCTTCGCGCAACGATTCGCGTTCCCGTGGGAGCCCCCGGGGGTGTAGAACGTCGGTCCCCTGACGATGAGCGAGAGCGCAGCGGGCGACCGCGACAGACTCCTGGAGCACTTCGGCCGACGCTACGCGAACGGCGAGTTCCTCTTTCGTGAGGGGGACACCTCGCGCGAGGTCTTCATGCTGCAGGAGGGCAGAGTGCGGGTGCTCAAGCGGGTGCGCAACGTCGAGCGCTCGCTGCAGATCCTGAAGCCCGGTGACCTCTTCGGCGAAGGCGCCTTGCTCCCGAGCACCCCCCGCACCGCGAGCGCCGTCGCGCTCTCCGACGTGCTGGTGCTCGCGCTCGACCCCGACACCTTCGGTCAGCTGCTGCAGGGCAGCTCGCAGGTCGCGCTGCGCCTCGTGCAGCAGCTCGTGCGCCGCCTCCGCGACGCCGAGGAGCAGGTCGAGAACATGCTCATTCGCGACCCCCTGTCGCGCGTGGTGAACGTGCTGCTCCGACTCGCCGCCGAGAGCGGGCGCAGCGCGGGCGCGGCCAACATCACCGTGTCACCCCTGGAGCTCTCCGCGCGCTCGGGCCTCGACGTTGACACCGTGAAGCGCAGCGTGATCTCGCTGCGCGAGGGGCAGTACATTCGCATCGTTGAGGAGCGCGTCGCCATCGACGACCTCGACGCGCTGCGAAGGCTGTTCTCCCTGCTTGGCATGAAAGAGCAGCTCCGGGGTTGACCACCCGGGGGGCGTCACGGCGCTGTCAAATTCCCTGTTGACCGGCGACACCCCCTCGGGTAAGCCTGCGGCCCTCATCGTAGGGCTGGGAAGGCTTCGTGTTGGTGCAATCACCCCACATTCTCCATCGCCCCTCGATTCTTACCTTGGTCTGCTTCTCAGCTTGGATGGCCTGCGCGGGATGGTCCTGCGCGGGCGTGAGCGAAGAGTCGAGGATTCAATCACAGGCTGACGTGGACCTGGGACGCGCGCAATACGCGGACGAGAACAACCCCTCTGCGGCCATCGTGTCGTGGGAGCGGGCGATTCGCCGCAACCCCGAGAACGCCGAGGCGCACCTGTACCTCGGTCAGGCCCTCGGGGAGATCGGGCAGTTGGAGCGCGCAGAGACGCTCCTGCGTCGCGCGGTCACGCTGTACGCGATCCAGTCCGCGGACGATGAACGGCTGCGATCCCTGCTCGCTGAAGCCCGAAACTCCCTGGGCGCGGTGATGATCAACCTCCGTCGTTACGACGATGCGCTCGCGGTGCTTCGGCCCGCGTCGCAGGAGCTGACCTACACCTCGCAGCACCTCGTGCTGGGGAACATCGGCCTCGCGCTGCTGCGCAAGGGATCGCTCGAAGAGGCCGCGCCGGTGCTGGAGCGGGCGGTGAGCCTGCAACCCCAGTTCTGCGTAGGCTTCACCCGCCTCGGCGAGCTGCGCCTGCAGCAGAACGACGCGGCCCGGGCGGTCGAGGCCCTCGACCGCGCGCTCGCGGTGCCGCTTCGCGGCTGCAACGCCATCCAAGAGGCCTGGCTCCTTCGCGCCCGCGCGCACACCCAGCTCCAGCACGCTGAGCAGGCCCGCGGGGATCTTCAACGATGTGTCGAAATCGCGCCTCGGTCTGCCGAAGGGCAGGCGTGCGCGCGGCTTCAAGGGGCGGCGGCGCCGTGATGAGCGCCTGCCGTGCAACACTCTCCCGCGGTCCCAGGATCCGCACGGTGAGGAGGCCCTAGCGTGGAATCCATCGGAACCTGGCTCCGGCGAGAGCGCGAAGTGCGGGGGGTCTCCCTCGAAGAGGTCGCCGACGCGACGCGCATCCCGGTGCAGTCCCTGTCGAGCCTCGAAGAGGGGCGATTCGAAGAACTCCCCGGCGAGGTCTTCGTGAAGGGCTTTCTGCGGTCCTACGCGCGGGCCGTGGGCCTCGCGGGCGACGAGGTGCTGGCGCGATACAGCATCGAGGTGCGCGCCCGTGACGTGCGCCCGCTCGCCGTGCGCCCGTCGATCCCTTCGCAAGACCGCGGTCGGCGCTTCGGCCTCGCCATTGCGCTGGTGGTCTTTGGCATCCTCGCGACGCTGGCGGTCTCCTTCCTGCTGCGCCCGCGCACGCAAGACGGCCCTGAGGTGCTCAGCGCGCTGCCCGCCGCCACCGTCTCGCCCGTCGGGTGAGCGAGCACCGGGCCCGGTGCTTCGTTCTCGCGCGGGTCGCCTCGCGCGAGAACGACCTCCGGGTGGCGATCCTCACCGAGCACGGCGCCCGCCTCGACCTCCTCGCGCACGGAGCGCAGCGCAGCGGCCGGCGCTTCCCCGGTGGGCTCATGCCCCTGGCCCTCTACGACGCCGCCTGGACCGAGTCCCGCCGCGGGCTCCGCCTCGACGACGCGCAGATGGTCCGTGCGTGGCCCGCGCTCCTCGCCGACCTTCGCCGCAACACCGCGGCCGCCGTGGGGAGCTGCGTCGCCAACGAGGTCGCCGAGGGCGAGCCCGGCGACAGCGCGCCCTTTCTGCTCCTCGGCGAGCTCTTCGACGACCTCTCCGCGGCAGACCCCACCCATGCCGCGGGGCGCCTCGTGCGCTTCACCCTGGAGAGCCTCGCGCACTCGGGCATCGCCATCGCCCTCGACCGCTGCGTGCGCTGCGACACCCCCGCGCCCGACCACGCGCTCGTGACCGTCGACCCGAAGGAGGGTGGCATCGTGTGTCGTGGTTGCGGCGGAGGGCCCTACCGGGTCACGGCCGCCGACCGCGCCGCCCTGCGCGCGACGCTGTCCCCCGCGGGGTACGCCCTCGACCCCGCCCTCATCGGCGTGTGCGCGGCGGTGATCCGCGGCGTGGCCGAGGCCGTGGCGGGACACCTCACGCGCGCCGAGGCGCTCTTTCGCGTGTCAGGCCAGGTGCCGAAGTAGCCGCGGGCCGAGGCGGTTGGTGAGCGCGAGGGGCATGTGCTGCCACGCCTCGATGACCGCGCGATACCGCGGGTTGTCGGGCCGCAGGTCGGGGAGCGACGCGCCGTCGCGCAAGAGGTAGTGGTAGGTCAGCGGGTGCGCCTCGGCGCCCCAGTTCTTCTTGAACGTGAAGGTGCCCGAGTCGGCGCTGGAGCGCCCGAAGCTGAACGCGCGGTAGCCCCGGCGGATGGCCTCGCGCAGCACCGTCCAGTAGAGCAGCATGTTGGGGCGCAGGCGGTTCATCGCGTGGAGCGTGCCCGCGCAGGGGATCTCCAGGGTGTCGCCCATGCCCACGAGGTACCCGCCGCCCACGGGGCGACCCTCGTAGCGCACGACGCAGACGAAGCTGCGCTCGGGCATGCGCGCGAAGCACGCGCGAAAGAGCGCGAGGCTGTGGCAGGGGCTGCCGAGGTCGCGCATCACCGCGGCGTAGACGGCGTGGAACTCGGGCAGGAGTTCTTCGCCGCCGATGCTCGCGGTCATCCCCTCCTTCTCGGGGCGGCGGATGTCGGCGCGCATCTTCGGGCCCACGCGCTTGAAGAGCTCCTCCTCGGTGGTCGGGAGGGCGAGGCGCATGAGCACCTTGTCGTCGCGTGTGGGCAGCGCGCGGGCGGGAACGGCGTGGGCGTGGCGCAGCTCGACGCGACGCACGCCGCGGCGGAGCATTCCTCGCGCGGCGTCGAGGGTGGCGTCGAAGGACAGGTCGCCGTCGGCGAGCACGCCCCCGTGGCCGAACCAGGGGAGCGACACCAGACTCGCCGCGCCCGTGGGCCCGCGGAGCTGCACCAGCGGGAGCACCGCGCGGACCTTGAGTCCGTCCATCGCGATGAGCGGTCTCGAGGGGGTGCCGTAGGCCGACGCGAAGGCGCCGCCCCACTCCCAGCGGTGGTAGACCTGCGCGTCGGGGTGACGCTCGACGAAGCCGTTCCAGCGCGCGTGGTCGGTGTCGACCGCGGGGCGCACGACGAGGCTCGAAGGCGGGGGGGCGCTCATGACCGCCCGGCAGGATGCACGCGCGCACACACGGGTCGCAAGGGCCGCATGGACCGCGGGCGTTCGCTCTGGCAAAACCCACGGCGTTGCCGTTCGAGGAGAGAGACCCCATGCGCCGCCCCCCCAACGCCCTGACGGTCGACGTCGAGGAGTACTTTCAGGTCGAGGCCGTCGCCCACCGCGTGCACCGCGATGAGTGGGACCGACTGGAGTCCCGCGTCGCGATGCAGACCGCGACCCTGCTCGACCTCTTCGCCCGCGAGGGCGTGCGCGCAACCTTCTTCACCCTGGGATGGGTCGCGCGTCGGCAGCCCGCGTTGATCCGCCGCATCGTCGCCGAGGGCCACGAGCTCGCGTGTCATGGCGACGGCCACCGGATGATCACGCAGATGTCCCCCGAGGCGTTTCGCGAAGACATCCGCCGCGCCAAGGGCACCCTGGAGCAGATCGGCGGCGTCGCCGTGCGGGGCTACCGCGCGCCAACCTTCTCGGTGGTGGAGCGCACGCGCTGGGCCCTCGATACCCTTCGCGACGAGGGCTTCACCTACGACGCCAGCATCTTTCCGATTCGCCACGACCGCTACGGCATCCCCGATGCCCCACGGCGTCCCCACGTGATCGGTCACGGCCCGGGCGAGGGCATCGTGGAGTTCCCGTCGTCGACCCTGAAACTGTTGGGGCGCAACGTGCCCGTGGGCGGCGGCGGATACCTCCGACTGCTGCCCATGGCCTACACCCTCATGGCCCTCGACGCGATCGCGGGCGAGGGGCCCTTCATGGTGTACCTGCATCCCTGGGAGATCGATCCGCGGCAGCCGCGCTTCGGGCTCTCGCGCGCGGCCACCCTTCGGAGCTATCACAACCTCGACCAGATGCTCTCGCGACTCACGACGCTCCTCCGTCGCTACCCCTTCGACACGGCCGCCGCCGCGCTCCGCGCCCTCGCGCTGCTGCCCGACGCGCCCTCGTCCACCGCCGCGCCGTTGCCCGCGTGAGCCCTCGCAGCTTCGTGGTCTTCGGCGACGACTGGGGCGCCCACCCCTCCAGCGTGCAGCACCTCTTTCGCCGCATCGCGCGCACCCACCGCACGGTCTGGGTGAACACCCTGGGGCTGCGCCCTCCGCGCCTCGACCGCAACGACGCCGCGCGCGTGCTGCGCAAGCTGCGTCGCTGGGGGCACACCGATGCGAGCGCGGTCAGCGATCCCGCCGCGGGGCTCGACCTGCACGTGGTCTCGCCGCCGATGTCGCCGTGGGCGGGGTCCTCGGCGCTGCGTGCGCTGAACCGGGTCTCGATGCGCGCCGCCGTCGAAGAGGCCCTGCGTCGCCTCGATGTGCGCGCGCCCGTGGTGGTGACCACGGTGCCCAACGGCGTCGAGGGCGCGGGCATCGGGGGCTCGCAGGCGATCGTGTACTACTGCGTCGATGACTTCACCAACTGGCCCGGCGTCGACGCCGAGGTCGCGCGAGGCATGGAGGCCGAACTCCTCGACGTGGCCGCCGGGGTCATCGCGACCAGCGCGAACCTCGCCGCCACGCGACGCCCGCGACGAGGCGTCACCGAGGTGCTCCCCCACGGCGTCGACGTCGCGCACTTCGCCCGCGCCAGCGACCCCGAGACCGTGGCCTTCCCCGGCGTGAAGCGCGGACGACCCGTGCTGGGATACCTCGGGCTGCTCGACGAGCGCATGGACGTCGACCTCGTCGCCCGCGCGGCGAAGCGTCGCCCCGACTGGGACTTCGTCTTCGTTGGACCCACCGACCGCGCCCCCGATCCGCGGCTCTCACGCGACAACGTGCGGCTGCTGCCCGCCGTGCCCTACGACGCGTTGCCGTCGGTGCTCGCGGCCTTCGACGTCGCCCTTCTGCCCTACGCGCGCAACGAGCTCACGAGGTCCATCAACCCATTGAAACTGCGAGAGTATCTTGCGTCTGGACGACCGGTCGTGGCCACCTCGCTGCCCGAGGTCGCGGCGTGCGCGCCGGAGGTGCGGCTGGCCGACGACGTCGACGCCTTCGAGCGCGAGGTCGACGAGGCCCTGCGCGGTCCCCGCGACCGACGCGCGGCGCGCGCGGCCATGCTCGCGGGAGAGGACTGGGACCTGCGCGCCGAGACCTTTCTGGCGATGATCGAGCGCGCCGTGCGGGGCCGCGTGGCGCCCGCGTCGGAGGCCTCCCCATGCGCGTGAACGAACTCCTCGCGCGCGTCGATGCGCGCGCCGCGCGGCTCTGGCTGCCGGGGCTGTTGCGATCCACCGCCCGCGCCGAGTCGCCCGACCCCACCCGCCCGGTGCACCTCTACTTCTGCGTCGCGGACCACTTCGAGCCTCGGTGGCGCCGCCCCGACCTCGAGACCGAGCACGCGCGCGTGCGCCGCTGGGAGACCGACTACCCCCGCCTCGCGTCGCGCCACAGCGACAGCTTCGGCCGCGCGCCCCTGCGCACGCTGTTCTTCCCCGAGGAGGAGTACCGCCCCGAGCACCTCGAGGCCCTCGGGCGACTGCGCGACGCGGGGCTCGTCGACGTCGAGGTGCACCTGCACCACGACCACGACACCGAGGAGAACCTCCGCGCGAGCCTGCTGCGCTTCACCCGCACGCTGCACGAGCGCCACGGGATGCTCCGCCCCGACGGCCGCGGCGGCCTGCGCTGGGCCTTCATTCACGGCAACTGGGCGCTCGACAACGCCCACGGCGACGGGCGCTTCTGCGGGGTGAACAACGAGCTCGCGGTGCTCCGCGAGACCGGCTGCGAGGTCGACATGACCATGCCCTGCGTGCCCTCCGCGGCGCAGGGGAGGGTGGTGAACCAGATCTACTACGCGCGCGGCACGCCCGGCGCGCCTCGGGGCTATGACCGCGGGCGCGAGGTCTACGTCGGCGGGGCCGAGCACCCCGGTGAGATCATGCTGATCCCCGGTCCCCTGGGGCTGCTGTGGCGCTCCCGCGCGAAGGGGGTCTTTCCGCGCATCGAGGCGGCGATGCTCGAACCCGAGAGCCCGGTGGACCTGCAGGAGCGACTGCGGGTCTGGGTCGCGAACGCGCCGACGGTGCGAGGGGCGCCCAACCACCGCTTCATCAAGCTCCACGCGCACGGGTGCAACGGCGAGGCGCCTTCGTACTTCCTCGACCGCGACGGGCCCTTCGACCGGCTGCTCACCCTGCTGGAGCAGGGGTGGAGCGACACGCGGCGGTACCTCCTGCACTACGTCTCCGCGTGGGAGCTCTTCGAGACCGTGAAGGCCCTCGAGGCCGGGCGCATCGAGAACTGACGTCACTCCCGGCGCGTCTCGCGGTATCGTCCTCCGCCAGAGCATGAAGACCGGGCTGGGCTGGGCGATTCTGCTGTTCACCGTGCTCTACGCGCTGCTGAAGAACCCGCGCTGGGCGCTCTTCGGCATGGTGGCGTGCGACAACATCCGCCCCGGCGACGAGTACATCGAGTTCGGGATGGAGTCCGTGCGGTTCTCCATCACCTACTACGCGGTCGGCCTCGCGATCTTCCTCGCGGGGTATCGCAAGTACCGGCTCACCAGCGACCGCTTCCATTGGGCGATCCTGTTCATGTTCCTGAGCGTCGTGAACAGCGCGCTGCACGCGCCGTGTTGGGGCCCGGCGTACACACAGATCGACAACTATTTCAAAATGCTCCTGCAGTACTACCTGATCGCCGCGTTCATCCGGAACGAGGGCCATCTGCGAGAGCTCAACTGGACCATGGGGCTCTCCATGGTGGTCGTGGGGATTCGCTACTGCTACGGGAAGTTCCTGCTCGGGGAGCATCGCTTCGAGGGCGCCACGGGCGACCGCAACGAGATGGCCATGGCGATGGTCATGGCGTGGCCGCTGCTCTTCATGGTCGGCCTGACCACCAAGGTGATGTGGAAGCGCGCGGTCGCGTGGGCGTCGCTCGTCCCGCTGATGCTCTCGATCGTGTTCTGCCTGAGCCGCGGCGGCATGCTCGGCCTCATCGCGGTGGTGGGTTATGTGCTGTACCGCCTGCACCACAAGCGCTGGCTCTGGGTCGTGGGCATCTGCGGCGGGCTCATCGGCCTCGCGAACCTCCCGAGCACGGTCACCGCGCGCTTCATGTCCATCGGCAGCGCGGCGAAGAAAGACGCCAGCGCCATCGGCCGGCTCAACGCGTGGGGCGCGGCGCGGGAGATGGTGCGCGACCGGCCGTTCTGGGGCGTCGGGTCGGGGAACTTTCTGGTGTACTTCCGGCGCTACGCGCCCGACCCCAACGACGTGCACGTCGCGCACTCATCGTTCTACCAGCTCATGGGCGAGCAGGGCCTGCCCGGACTCATCGTCTGGCTCTACCTCGTGCTGATGACCTGGACCGTCGCGAGCTGGTGCGAGATGCGCATCATTCGCATCGAGAAGGGCAAGTGGTCGGAGACGCGCTACATGCTCGTGGCCCTCAAGGCCTCGTGGATCGGCTACGTCTTCTGCGGCGCGTTCCTCTCGCAAGAGGACATGGACTTCTTCTACCACCTCGTCGCCATCACCTCGCGCTACACGGTCTTCGTGCGCGAGAAGGAGCTGGCCTTCGTCGCCCAGCAGCGCGCCCTCGCCGCGGGGGAGCGCGAGACGCAGCCCGTGCCCGCCAGCCCCGCGCCGGCCATGGGTGCATCCCAGTACCCCGGCTGGCGCTGATCGGGTCTGCGGGCTACTTCCGCTCCTTGAGGCCGATGCCGTTGGGGAAGAGCGCCGCGCGGCGACCCGTGCGGTTGTGTCGCCAGGCGTAGGCCGCGCCCGCGGCGGCGCACCCGAGGTGCACGAGCGGCACGAGGTAGGCGACCGCCACCGAGCCGAACACCGGGATCAAGCGCAGCAGCAGGATCGCGGCGACGTAGCCCGCGCTGCTCGCGGCCGCGACGGCGAGCGGCGCGGCGTAGAAGAGGCCAAGCGGGCCGCCGAGGAGGCCCAGGCCCGCGCCCCAACGAAGGTCCTTGCCCTTGCGCTGCATCGCGCCGTGCACCCGCGGGGTCTCTTCGAGCCCGAGGGATTCCTTCACGGCCGCGGTGGCCACGGCCTTCACGGCCTCACGGCGGAGCGCGTCGACCTTGCCGCGGAGCGCGTCGAGGGGGCGCTCCCCGTCGTCGGACTTCTTCCACTCGCCGTCGTCGCGCCGCCGCTTGGACTCGACCTCCTCCAGCCAGCGCTCGATGGTCGCGCGGGGAAGCTCCGTGCGGAGCATGAGGTTGGGCATCGTGAGGGCCACGCCCTCGGCTCGCATCGCGCGAACGATGCGCTCGAACTCCTCGCGGTTCACCATGTCACCGACGGTAGCACCGATCTCCGCAGGCGCTCCGAGGGAAGGGGATTGCCACCAGGGCGCAAGTGCCGATACACAGACGGACCCGCGGCCGCACAGCGCGACCGCGAAGCACTCGGGGTGCACCAGGGATGTCGGACTTCATCCTCGCCATTGATCAGGGAACCACGGGCACCACGGTGCTCGTGCTCGACCCGCACGCGCAGGTCCGCGGCCGCGCCACCGTGGCGGTGCCGCAGCACTTCCCGGGCGCGGGCATGGTGGAGCACGACGGCGAGGAGATCTGGTCGACGGTGCTCGAGGCCACACGCGGCGCGCTGGCCTCCGCGGGCATCACCAGCGACGCCATCGCGGCCATCGGGATCACCAACCAGCGCGAGACCACCCTGCTCTGGGACCGCGCCACGCGCACCCCGATCCACCGCGCCATCGTGTGGCAGGACCGTCGCACCGCCGATCGCTGCGAGGCCCTCCGCGCCCGCGGCGTCGAGCCCCTCGTCTACGACCGCGCGGGCCTGCTCCTCGACCCGTACTTCTCGGGCACGAAGATCACCTGGATCCTCGACCACGTCGACGGCGCGAGGGAGCGCGCGCGCCGCGGCGAGCTCGCCTTCGGCACCATCGACACGTGGCTGGTCTCGCAGCTCACCGGCGGCGCCCACGTCACCGACGTGAGCAACGCGTCGCGCACGCTGCTCTTCAACCTCCGCACGCTCGCCTGGGACGACACCCTCCTCGCCGCCCTCGACGTGCCCCGCGCGTTGCTCCCCGAGGTCGGCCCCAGCGCCGGGGTGGTGGGCCACACCCGGGGTGTCCCGGGGCTGCGCGACGGCATTCCCATCGCGGGCATCGCGGGCGACCAGCAGGCCGCGCTCTTCGGACAGGGGTGCTATCGCCGCGGCGACGTGAAGTGCACCTACGGCACCGGCGCCTTCGTGCTGATGAACGTCGGCGCCGAGCCCGTCGCCTCGAAGAACCGCCTGCTCAGCACCGCCGCGTGGAAGATCCCGGGCGAGGTGGCCTATGCCCTGGAGGGCAGCGCGTTCATCGCCGGCGCCGCGGTGCAATGGCTCCGCGACGGCCTCGGTCTGATCAGCAGCGCGGCGGAGATCGAAGCCCTCGCGCGCACCGTGCCCGACGCCGGCGAGGTGGTCTTCGTGCCCGCCCTCACGGGCCTCGGCGCGCCGCACTGGGCGCCCCGGGCGAGGGGGCTGATCTCGGGCCTCGGGCGCGACACCACCCGCGGTCACCTCGCGCGGGCGACCCTCGACGGCATCGCGCTGGAGATCGCCGACCTCGTCGCGGCCATGAGCGCCGACGCGGGTGCGCCCATCGCGTCGATGCGGGTCGACGGCGGCGCCTCGGCCAACGACCTGCTGCTGCAGGTGCAGGCCGACGTGGCGCAGACCCGCGTGGTGCGCCCCAAGGTGCTTGAGACCACCGCCCTCGGGGCGGGGATGCTGGCCGCGCTGGGCGCGGGCATTCTGCGCTCGCGCGACGAGGTCGCGGGAACGCTGCCGGTGGACCGGTCGTTTGAACCCATGTTGGACGATGCGAAGCTCGACGGGCTGCGCGCGCGGTGGCGCGCCGCGGTTCGTCGCGCGCTGATAGAGTGAGTGCCGCGATGACCGACGAGACCCCTGAGAAGCGACGCCTGGAGATCTCCTGGGAGGCCCTCGAAGACGCCTTCGAGAACAACGCCCCGGAGGTCCACTCCTACCTTCACCTCAGCACCGGCGAGGTGCTCCGCGTCGTCGATGGCGTGGCCGACCCCGCGATGCATCAGCGCATCGCCAGCGACACGGGCTACCTCCGCGTGGACCCCGTGTCGTCGCGGGAGCAGTACCGCTGGATGGAGCGCTTCATCGCCACCGTCACCGACACCGACCTGCGCGGTCGGCTGGTCACGGCGATCGATGGCAAGGGCGCCTTCCGCCGCTTCAAAGACGTGCTCATGAGCTTCCCCGCGGATCGCGAGCGGTGGTTCGTGTTTCGCACCGAGCGCCTGCGGGCGTGCATGGACGCGTGGCTCGAGGCCCACAACATCGAGGCCGTGGCTCGCCCGGTGTGGTCGCCGCCGGCGAGCGAGGTCAGCGAGGAGATCGCCGAAGAGGACGACGCCGTGGCCACCCTCCGCCGCGCGCGTCTCGGGGTCGAGGGCGAGCGTCGGCGCCTCCGCGAGCTCGTCGATGCCGTCGCGCTGAAGGACGTCGACACCGCCATCGCGTTCCTGGAGTTCCTCCGCGACCGCCGCGGCCGCGGCGACCTCGACGGCCCCGTCGACGAGCCCTGATGCGCCTCCTCGCCCTCGCGCTCGGCCTGATCGCCCAGCTCCAGGGCGTGGAGTTCGTCTCCCGCACCGCCCCTCCCTCCGAGGAGCTCCCGCTCGACGCCGTCATTGCGACGCTGGAGCTCTCGGGCGATCGCGCGCCGCGCTACCTCCTGCGCTCGGAGTACACTCTCGCGCTCCGCACCGAGCTCCTGCGCTACGGCATGCCCGACGCGCTCCACGCCGACGTCTCCGACGCGTCTGCGTGGCCGGTGCTCGAGACCCTCCTCGGGGAGGCGCTCGCCGTGCGCGAGGCCGAGCGCTCCTCGGTCGCGAGCCTCTCGACCCTCGACCCCGCGTCGGTGGGCGCGCTCCGCACCCGCTACCGCGACGAGATCGTGCGACGTCAGCGCCTCGAACCCGGCCGGGGCGAGGCCGTCATCGCCGAGCTCCTGCGCGCGACGGGCCTCTCGCAGAGCGACTTCGACACGCTCCTGCGACGACGGCTGGTGGCCCGCGCCTACCTCGAGGCCCGCCACGAGCGCCTGCTGAGCGTGGGGGAGGTCGACCTGCAGCGCGCGGTGGAGTCCGGCCGATACACCGCGCAGTGTGACGTCGCCGAAGAGTCTCGCCGCTGCGTGCGCGCCGAGCTCCAGTGGACGGCCCTGCCCAACGCCCTGCGGCAGTACCTGCGCTCCCTCGGCGGGCGGGTGCGCGTGCGCATCTTCACGGACCGCGCGCCGTGAGCGCCCTGCGCCCCGCCACGCTGGACGACCTATCGCGCCTCGCCGAGATCGAGCGCGCATGCTTCGGACGCGCCGACGCCGAAGACGCCCTCGCCGCCGAGCTCGACCGCGCGTGGTCCCGGCTCTACGTCGACGAGCGAGGGTCGTCGCTCGCGGGCTTCGTGAACCTCTGGCGCGTCGCCGACGAGGTCGAGGTGCTCTTCGTCGCGACCGCCCCCGCGTGGCGACGGCAGGGCGTCGCCCGCGCCCTCATGGCGTACGCGCTCCGCACCGCCCGCGACGAGGGCGCGGCGCGCGCGCTGCTGGAGGTCCGGCGCTCCAACGCGCCCGCCATCGCGCTCTACCGCGCGCTGTGCTTCGAGGTGGTGGGCGAGCGGCGGCGCTACTACGACGACGGCGAGGACGCGCTGCTCATGGCCTCGCCGCTGTGACGCGCGCCGCGCAGAGCCGCACGGCCTCGCGGTCGACGTCGTCGCCGAGCAGCGCGCACGCGCGGGTCAGCATCGCCATCGGCGCCGCGGGGTAGACCCGCACCGTGCCGTCTTCGCCCGCGGCCACGAGCCAGCCGTCGGGGGTGAACCGCAGCGCCCGCGCCGCCCCGCGAAACGGTCGCCAGGAGGCGAGCAGGTCACCGCTCTGCGAGAGCTGCAGCCGCACCGCGCCGTCGTCAGACGCCGTGGCCAGCAGCGCGCCGGTGTCGGAGAGCTGCAGCCGCACCGCGCGCCGCGCGCCCGGCACGCGCGCGACGGGGCGGAGCGAGGTGGCGTTCCAGGCCTCGACCAGCCCGTGGTCGTCGGCCGCGAGCACCGTGCGGCCGTCGCGGGAGAAGGCCACCTCGGTGACCGCGGCGCGAGGGCCGCCCAGCGTGGCGATGACCCGCGCGGAGGCGAGGTCGATCAGCGAGGCCCCGCCCGCCGCGTCGCCCACGAGCACGCCCAACCCATTGCGAGACAAGGCGATGGAACGCACCGCGGACCCCTCCGGGCGCAGCGTCGCGCCGGCCGCGAGGGTCGCCACGTCGAGGCGCCGCAGCCGCCCGCGAACGTCGCCCGCGAGCACGGAGCGTCCGTCGGCGGTGTGGGCGAGGGCGGTGATCGACGCCGCGTCCCCTGAAGCGACGCCCGCGGCGCGCCCATCGGCGAGGGACCACCGGCGCACCGTGCCGTCGTTGCCCCCGGTGACCGCGAAGGCGCCGTCGTGCGAGAGCGAGAGTGTCGTGACCCACCCCACGTGCCCGCGCAGCGCGTGGAGGTAGCGCCCGTCGGCGGACCATACCCGCGCGCCGCCGTCGTGGCTCGTGCTCACCAGGGTGGTCCCGTCGCGCGTGAGGGCCAGGGCCGACACGCGGTCTTCGTGGCCCTCGAGGAACGCGAGGGTGCGACCATCGACGGGGCTCCAGCGGTAGATGTCACCGCCGTCGGC
>JBILLI010000310.1:0-8469 GCA_044376155.1 Polyangiales bacterium | reverse complement strand
GAATTCACCACAAGAACAAGCGCATTTCAGAGATGTGTCCCGAGGTGAACCCGAGGCGGGGGAAGGGACGGGGAAGGGGGCCACGCGCCGCGAGTCCATCGAGAAATCAGGGTTGATGCAGAGACGTGTCCCGGGCTGAACCCGAGGCGGGGGAAGGGGGCCACGCCTCGCGAATGCGCCCTGAGCACAAGCGCAGATCGGAGATGTATCCCGAGAGAGAGAACCCTCAAAAAGCGTGAGGGGCGCCGGGACATCCCGACACCCCTCACCGGAGTTTCGCGCCGGGCTCACGTGGGGATCGTCAGACCCCGCAACGCAGCCCGTCCACGCTGGCGCGCACTATCTCCGCGGACAGGCCTCTGTGTGAAGACCATAGGTAGAATGACTCATTGTGTGCTCATTTCCTCCCGCGGACGTGCCGCGACCCGAGGGACACCGATGGGAGAACCACCGGCCCACGTTCCGGGCCTTCGAAACAGTGGGGTTGTAGAAGACCCCGTTGGTTGTGCGAACAGGGCGCGACGGTCACCCGCCGCGGTCGGGACCATTCCCGGGCTCGCGCCACCCTGCATCGCGTTGAGGAGACCGCACCCACGTCTACGGTTGTACCAAGGGCCATCGCGCGCCTCGGGCCACGCCCGCTCGCGCTCTCGCCTCTCATCGCACTGGCCATCGACGCCTGCACGATCACTCCGAACGGCAACGTAGCATCGGCCCTGCAGCGGTCCAATGGATTTCTCCCAACGCGCTTTGTTCTCCGCGCGACGGGAGGTGCTGCCGTAGACTTCGCGCCCCGCCGTCGCCCCGTCCCTGTCGATTGGTGGCGCCGAGCTGACCCGTCGCGATAGAGCCCGTCGCACCGATGCGACCGCCCCGCGCCGCCCTGCTCCTCGGCCTCCTCGCGCTGAGCCCCGCCGCCGCCGCGCAGCACGGCGGTCGCCGCCGCCACGCCGCGCCGATGCCCTCCCCCGCGCCCCGCGCCGGGGGCTTCGCGCGCGCGCAACTCCAGCGCTGCGGCGAGGGCGACGCCACCGCGTGTCGGGTCGCGGGCGTGCACGTGGCCCGGGGTGACGGCGGCGCGGCGCGCAACGGCGAGGCCGCGGCGCGGCTCCTGGAGCGCGCCTGGACGCTGCACCGCGACGAGGGCTGCGAGTGGTTCTTCACCCTCCGTCAGGAGCTCCCGCCCAACGCCGTGACCCGCGCGTGCGCCCACGGGTGCAGCTTCGCGTGTGAGGCCCGGGCGATGCACCAGCTCGCGGTGGACCCCGCCGAGGGCGCCGCCGCCCTCGACCAGCTCTGCGACCGCGGTAGCGCGCACGCCTGCTACGTGCTCGGACACGCCCTGCTCGACGGCGCGTTGCTCCCCCGCAGCCGCCGCGCCGCGGTGGAGCACATCGGCCGGGCGTGTGACCTCGGCGGCAGCGTCGCGTGCTTCGAGATGACCCTCGAGCGCTGGGATCAGGAGCTCCTGCGCGCGCGCCGCGAGGCCGTGAGCCCGGAGCGCCTGCTCGCCACCGCGCCGCTCAGCGCGCTCCGTCGAGCCGCGACACGAGCTCCCGGAGCATCGCCGCCGTCGCGCCCCAGACCCGACGCCCCGCCACGTCGAAGGGCAGAACGATCCGACGAAACCCCGCCGCGGCGAGGGTCTGCGCGCGAACGGGACCTCTGAATGCCGTCAGCGGCAGCTCCACCACCTCGGCCACCTCGCCCGCGCTCGGGCGGTAGACCAGGTCCGCGGGGATCCACCCGACCACCGGGGTGACCACGAACCCCGTCGACGTGAGGTGGTCGTCGAGCAGCCCGAGCACGCGCACGGCCTCGGGGTCGATGCCCACCTCCTCGTGCACCTCCCGCAGCGCGGTGTGCACCGCGTCGCGGTCGTCGGGGTCCGTACGACCTCCGGGGAAGGCGTACTGCCCGGCATGGTGGCGCAGCCCGGGGTGGCGCCGGGTCAACAGCACATGCGCTTCGTTCTCCTTGCGCAGCAAGGGGATCAGCACCGCCGCAGGCACCTCCCCGCGCCCCGTCCGGGCCGTCCGCGGGCGCGCGCGCAGCGTCTCCGCCACCTCGTCTGCGGTGAGGTCGTGCATTACGGGGAGTGATTGCACCCCAACGCGCACAGGGCAATCGACGCCGTTGCGCGGGGGCGCGGCAGCGGGTATCGCCGCGGGGTGATTCCCCGTCGCACGGCCCTGGCGCTCGCGGTGTGTGCCGGCCTGGCGTGCCGCGGGGCCGCGCCCGCCCGCGCGGTCCCCCCCGAGGCGCGTCGGGTGGTCTCGCTGGCCCCGAGCGCCACCGAGGTGCTCTACGCCCTGGGCGCGGGCGACCGCGTGGTGGGCGTGTCGATCTTCGACGACTTTCCCCCCGAGGTGGCGCGCAAGCCCCGCGTGGGCGGGATCGTGAACCCGAGCTTCGAGGCCATCGCCGCGCTGCGCCCCGACGCGCTCGTGGGCGTGCAGGGGCCCCTCGACCGCAGCGTGCTCGACCGCGTCGCGGCCCTCGGGGTGCGGCTGGAATTCCCGCGGGTGGAGTCGGTCCCCGAGGTGCTCCTGAGCATCGACCGCTTCGCCGCGCTGGTGGGTCGCCCCCGCGAGGGCGCGGCCCTGCGCGCGCGGGTCTCGGGGGAGCTCGACGCGGTGGCGCGCTCCGTCGCGGGGCGGCCGCGCGTGCGGGTGATCGCGGCGTTCAGCGCGAGCCCGCTGGTGGTCGCGGGGCGCGGGAGCTGGGTCGACGAGGTGCTCCGCGTGGCGGGCGGGGAGAACGCCATCGGCGAGGGCGCGCGCTACCCCACCGTGAGCGTCGAGGTGGTGCTGCGCGCGGCGCCCGCGGTGATCCTCGACCTGTCGCCCGAGATGGCGGGCGGCGACGTGGGCGCGACGCTGCGGGCCCACGGCGCGACCCCGCCGCGGATCATCCCCTTGCGCGACAACGTGTTCCTGCGACCGGGGCCGCGGGTGGGCGAGGCCGCGCGACGTCTCGCCGCGACGCTGCACCCGCAATAGCCCGACGTGACGGGTGGCGCGTCCCCTGCGCACACCGCGGGTGGCGCCGGCACGACCCCGGACTGCCCCGCAGGATGGGGTGCCGCCATCCTCGTCATTGGCCCCGGCGCGCACTTGTCGATAGAGTCCGCGACCATGGTGCTCGACCCGGCAGCAACGCCCATGGCGCGCACCCCCGACACCGCTTCGGCGGGTGAGACGAGCACCCACGACGACTCGCTCCGGGTGCTGCACGAGGCGCTCTTCGAGCGCTCGCCCATCGGCCTGAACCTCTGCCGCATGGACGGCCTCTGGCTGGAGTCGAACCCCGCCTTCCTCGACATCATCGGCTACGACCGCGCCGAGGCCGACGGGGGCCTCACCTACTGGCAGCTCACGCCGCCCGAGTACCACGACGCCGAACGGGCGCAGCTCGCGTCGCTGCAGGCGCGCGGGGTCTACGGCCCCTACGAGAAGGAGTTCGTGCGCAAGGACGGCACGCGCGTGCCCGTGCGGCTCCACGGGTTCATCGTCGAGCGCGGGGGAGAGCGGTACATCTGGTCCCACATCGAGGACCTGCGGATGCAGCGAAGGCTGGAGGCCGCGCTCGAGGTCGAACGCCTGCGGCTCTTTCAGGCGAGCAAGCTCGCGTCGCTGGGCGAGATGACCGCGTCGCTGGCGCACGAGATCAACAACCCCCTCACGGTCATCGAGGCCTACACCGCGCTCCTGGGCGCCTCCCCCTCGCCCGACGCGTTCGAGGGGGCGCGCGAGCACATCCGCGCGGCGGTGGCGCGCATCGGGCGCCTCGTGCGCGCGCTCCGGGGCTTCTCGCGCATGCCCGGTGAGAAGCGCCGCTTCGAATCGGTCTCCCTGCGCCGCGTGGCCCAGACCGCGGTGGACCTCTGCGTCGTGGTGCGCCGCTCGGCGGGGGTCGCGGTCACCCTCGATGATGGCGCCGACGTCTCCCTCACCTGCGACCCGCTGGCGGTGGAGCAGATCCTCGTGAACCTCTTGAACAACGCGATGGACGCGGCCCACGACTCCGCGGGTCGCTGGGTGCGCGTGCGGGTCGGCCGCCGCGAGGGCACCGCCGTGATCACGGTCACCGACGCGGGCCCCGGCGTCGCCCCCGCGCTGCGTGAGCGCGTCTTCGAGAGCTTCTTCACGACCAAGCCCGTGGGCGAGGGCACCGGGCTGGGCCTCGCGATCTCGCGCTCCCTCGCCGAGCGCCACGGGGGCGCGCTGCGCTACGTCTCCGACGACGAGCGCGGCGCGTTCGAGCTCAGCCTCCCCCTTGCACCCGCGGGCTGAGCGCGCCGTCAGGGCTTGCGCGTCAGGGCGAGCATCTCGACGCTGCGAAAGGTCTTCATCGCGACGCGGCGGGCGCGCTCGAAGCGCGGCGAGAGCCGGTAGAGCAGGTGCACCACCGCCGCGGAGCCGTGCATCAGCACGAGTCGGCCGCCGGGCGCGAGCACCCGCACCACCTCGTCGTGCAGCGCGCGGCCGTACGACGAGAAGGGGTTGGGCGCCGCGAAGTACATGATCTCCGAGATGATCATCGCGTCGTAGGCCCCGGTGGGGAGCCCGCGGAGCACCTCCAGCGCGTCACCCGGACGGTCCTCTCCGCCGTCGTCGCCGAGGCGCTCGCGGGCGCGCCGCACGGCCTCGGGGGAGATGTCGACGAGGGTGATGCGCTCCACGCGGTCGCGCAGGTGCGCCGCCATCTGCCCCTCGCCGCAGCCCACGTCGAGCAGGTGCTTCACCTTCAGGTTGCCGAGGCCATAGGCCGCGAGGCTGCGCTCGAGCTCGTGGTAGGGCGTGCCGTTGTACTCGAAGGGGTCGAGGTACTCGTACTTTGCGTCGAAGTGCTCCCGGCCGAACGCATCGTCGCGGCCGAGAAGGCGCTTCACGTAGCTCCCGAGGTCGCTGAGGTCGCCGACGTACACCCCGAAGATACGGTCACGTCCGCGCGGCGGGCGCCCGGGACGCGGGGCCTTCGGCGGAGAAGCAGGTTCCGAGCTCGACATGGGCGCGGACGCTAACACAGGTCCGCGCGCGCTTGCCCCTCGCGGCGTGGACGCGCATCGCGGCGCCCCACGGCGCGGCCACCGCGCGACCGCCGCATGCCGCATCGAGGCCGCGTGAGGTCCGTTGCGCGGCGTGGACGGTGACGGTACGACTTCGCCCGCTGACGCGGACCTCCCGCGGCGAGCGGAGTGCCATGAGCAGCCCGACCCACGACGCGGTGCCCGCGGTGCGCGAAGCCTCCCCGCGTCCCTCACCCGCGCCCAGCCGCCTTGAAGGCACGCTGCTGCTCGCGTCCTCGCTGATCGTCGGGCTGACCGCGGCGCTCCCGCGCATGCCGCCGAGCGCCGACCTGGCGCAGCACGAGTTCATCCTCGCGGCCCTTCGAGGCCTGGGCGACCCGCAGCGCTTCCCCTCGCCGCCCTACGAGTACGCGCTCTACAGCGCGAACCAGCTCTTCGTCTACGGCGCCTGGCTGCTGGCGTTGGCGCTCCCGGTCGACCTCGCGGCGCGCCTCGCCTTCGCCGCGGTGGTCGCCGCGCTGCCGCTCCTCGCTGGGCGCGCGGCCCGCCACGCCGGCCGGTCGCCGCTGCTCGGGGTCGTCGCCGCACCGCTCGCCCTCGGATTCGCCTACCGCTGGGGGCTCTGCGCGTACCTGCTGGGCGTGTGCGTGCTGCTCGCCGCGCTGCCGGACCTCGACGCCCTGGCCCGGGCGCCCGACGCGCGACGCGCGCTGCGGGCCTCGGCGTGGGCCGCGACGCTGGCGCTGGCGCACGGGTCGAGCTCGGTCCTTCTGCTGACCTTCACGGCCGTGACGCTGCTCGAAGGGCGGCGCTCGCTGCGCGCGGCGGCGTGGGTCGCGGCGCCCGCGGCGTGCGGGGTCGCGGTGTTCGCCCTGGGGTGGGCGCTGTTCCAGTCGCGGGTGCGGGGCGACACGAGCTCCCCGAGCGGGTACGGCATCGCGCTGAGCGTTCGTCCGGGGATCGTGCTGTGGTCGCTCTTCGGCCCCCTCGACGGGTGGGTCGGCGTCGCGCTCCCGACGCTGTGCGCGCTCGGCCTCGCGCTGCTCGCGCGGGGCGCGGGGGGCAGCGTGCACGCTCGCTACGCGCGCACGGGGGCGCTCTGCGCGGTGCAGTTCTTCCTCTGGCCCAACGAGTTCGGCGGCGCGGGCCTGCTCTTTCACCGCTTCGCGCTGCCCGCCGCGCTGCTCCTCGGGCTCGCGCTCCCGAGCGTCACGCCGCGGCCCCGCTGGCGCGCGGCGCTGCTGCTGGTGGCCCCGCTGGCGATGTCGGCCGCGCTCTGGCCGCTGACCCGCGTCGTCGACCGCGCCTGGCGCGACCTCGACGCGGTCATCGCTCGCATCGAGCCGGGCTCCGCGGTGGCGTCGCTGGACCTCGCCGAGATCCCCGCGGCGATGCACGTCTTCGGCGGCGCCGCGGCGCGCGCGGTGGCCCTGCGCGGAGGCGTGACCAACAACGACTTCTCCCACCTGCCGCAGTTCCCCGCCCGCACCGCGCCCGACCGGGTGTGGACCCGCGCGCGGCTGCGGCTGATGCAGCCCGAGCGCTTCGTGCCGGCCCTGGATTTTCAGCGCTTTCGCTACGTCATCGTGCGCACCACGCGGCGCCACGACCTCGATGCGCTGACCCGGGCGATGGCGCCCGAGGGGCGCCTGGTGGTGCGCTCGGGCCGGTGGATGCTCTACGCGTCGCAGCTCGCGCTCCAGCCCCTCGCCGCGCCCGAGCCGCCCGAGCCGCGCCCGCTCCCCTCGAACCTCGCCGCGCGCATCGCCGCGCAGGGCGTGGCCTTCCCCTTCCCGCGGCCGCCCCCGCGCTGAGCGCGGGACCGGGGCTCAGTACATCGCGCCGTTGACGCCGAGCACCTGGCCGCTCACGTAGCTCGCGCCGGGCGACGCGAGGAAGCACACCGCCGCGGCGACCTCGTCGGGTCGCCCCATGCGCTTCGCGGGCACCTCGCCCACGATCTTCGCGCGGAGCTCTTCGCCCAGCGACGCGGTCATGTCGGGGTCGATGAAGCCCGGCGCCACGACGTTCGCCGTGACCCCGCGGGAGCCGTACTCCCGCGCGAGGCTCTTCACCATGCCCTCGAGGGCGCTCTTGCTCGCGGCGTAGACCACCTGGCCCACGTTGCCCATCTGCCCCACCACCGACGACACCGCGATGAAGCGCCCGAAGCGCGCGCGCATCATCGGACGCACCGCCGCCCGCGCGAGCCAGATGGCGCCGTGCACGTTCGTGCTGAACACCGCGGCGACCTCCTCGTCGCTCACGCGCAGCAGGAGGTTGTCGGCGGTGATGCCCGCGTTGGCCACGGCGATGTGCAGCGAGCCCTTGCGCGACACGACGTCGTCCACCGCGCGCTGCACCGCGGCGCTGTCGCCCGCGTCGAACTTCGCGAGCTCGGCCTCGCCGCCGGCGCTCTGCACCGCGGCCAGCGCCTCCTGCGCGGCGGCCTCGTTGCGCTGGTAGTTCATCACCACGTAGGCGCCCGCCTGCGCGAGCCCCAGGGCCACCGCGCGGCCGATGCCCCGCGACGCGCCCGTCACCATTGCCACGCGCCCGCTCAGATCTGCCATCGTGACCTCTATGCTCCGGTGAGGGCCTTCACGGCCTCGTCCAGGGTCTCTTCGTCGCGCACCGCGCCCACCGGCGTCGGGCGCGAGATGCGCTTCATGAGCCCGCGGAGAACGTCTCCCGGACCCACCTCGATGAACCTCGTCACGCCCGCGTCGAGCATCACCCGCAGGCTCTCGGACCACCGCACCGTGCCGCACACCTGCCGCACGAGCAGGTCGTTCACCGCCGCCGGGTCGGTGTTGGGCCGCGCCTCGACGTTGCTCACCACGGGCACCTGCAGCGGCCCGAAGCGCACCTCGGCGAGGGCGAGGGCGAGGCGCTCGGCCGCGGGGGCCATGAGCGCGCAGTGGAAGGGCGCGCTGACCTTCAGCGGGATGGGCTTGCCCTTGCGCTGATCCGCGATGCGCCCGACGGCGTCGACGGCGTCGGCGTGGCCCGCGACCACCACCTGCCCCGGCGCGTTGCGGTTCGCAGACTGAATCACCCGCCCCGGCATCGCCGCGCGCACCTCGTCGCAGATCCCGTCGACGGTGCCGTCGTCGAGCATCAAGATCGCGCTCATCGCGCCGACCCCCGGGGCGACGGCGTCTTGCATCGCCTGCCCGCGCAAGCGCAGCAGCCGCAGCGCCGTGGGGAGGTCGAGCGCGCCCGCGGCGACGAGGGCGGTGTACTCCCCGAGGCTGTGCCCCGCGACGAAGGCGGGCGCCAGCGAGGGCACCCGCGCGCGCAGCGCGGCGAGGCACGCGAGGCTCGTGGTGAGCACCGCGGGCTGGGTGTTGGCCGTGAGGGTGAGAGACTCCTCGGGCCCCTCGAAGCAGAGGGTCGAGAGGGGGACCGGGTCGTCGGGGAAGACGGCGTCGGCG
>JBILLI010000309.1:0-8479 GCA_044376155.1 Polyangiales bacterium | reverse complement strand
CGCTGGATTCCGAGCGATCCCGACGCCGCAGTGCGACGCGGATCGGCGGCGCAAACGGCACGTTTATTCTGCGTAGGCTCCTAAGGAGCCTACGCGCGGATCTCGGTCCCTCGTCACGCGCTCCGCGTCGCTCCCTCACACCGCCGCTCGCAGGTCGTCGTGCCGCGAGAAGGCCCCCCGACTTTCGCCGAAGCGCTCGAATCCGCTGCCACCCAGGTGGTTACGACACACGCGGCCCACGGTCCCGCGCACCCGCGGCCACCGCAGCGCCATCCGATCCGCGCGCGGCGGCGTAGCTCCAACGGCCATGCGCCACCGACTCCTGCGCCTCGCGCTGCTCGCGGCGCTCGCGGGCCGCGCGCCCCCCGACGCGACACCGACGCCCTCGCGACCGAGGCTCGCTCCATCGACCTCGGCGAGATGATGCGCACGCAGGCCCGCGCGGCATGGATCGCCCCCGACGGACTCCACCCCGACGCCCGCGCCCATGACGCCTGGGCCGAGGCCCTCGCCCGCGCGCTCCCCTCGCCCTGTCGCTGAGACCCCTTTCCTCCGCTACGATCCCCACCCATGAGGGGATTGAGCGTTCGTGACGCGACCGAGGGCGACATCGACGCCCTCACCGCCATGGCCCACCGCGCCTTTCGCATGGGCGACGGCAGCGGGTGGGGGCCGTACTTTCGCGACAACCCCCACGTGCGCGCGGGGCACACCGTGCTGGCCTTCGTCGACGACGACCACGCGGGCAACGCCACCGCCCTCGACCTGACCATGTCCATTCGCGGGCGGGACCTCAGGGTCGCGGGCATCGCCGCGGTGGCCACGGCGACGGAGTTTCGCCGTCAGGGCGTGGGGCAGGCGATGCTGCGCGCGCTGCTGCTGCGCGCGAGAGAGCAGGGCACGCCGTGGTCCATGCTGCACGGCATCAGCCTGGGCTTCTACCGCAAGCTGGGCTTCGGCCTCGCGGAGCTCGATGTGCTCATCGTCGCGCGGAGCGCGCAGTTCCCGGCGTCGCCAGGCCACCGCGCGGTGCGCCCGTGGGACCGCGCGCGCGACGAGTCCGCGGTGCGCGACGTCTACGAGCGGCTCCGCGAGGGCACCACGGGGCAGCTCGTGCGCGGCGACTACTGGTGGACGACACGGGTGCTGCGACCTGGCACCGAGGCGGTGGTGGTGCGCGAGGGCGACGCGCTCACGGGCTACGCGCTCTACACCGTGCCCGAAGATCCCGCGTATCCCCAGCAGCGATTGATCGTCACCGAGCTCCGCGCGCTTACACCCTTCGCGTGGCGCGCGCTCCTCGGGTGGGCCGACACGCTGCGGGATCAGTACGTCGAGGTGCGAATCCTCACCGCGCCAAGCACCGCGATGGCCCTGCTGCGAGAGCACGGCGTGCGCGAGGTCGACCCCGACGCGATGACCACCGCCGACCCCTTCGGCTACGCCTGCGCGGGGGTCATGGCCCGCGTCGCCGACCTCTCCGCCGCCGTGGCCGCACACCGCCATGAAGGTCCGTCGCGCGCGGTGCCCCTTCGCGTCATCGACCCCCTCGACGACACCCCGCGCGACGTGGACCTCATCGCCGAGGGTGACGCCCTTCGCGTCGAGACCTCGGCGCAGGGCGGCGAGCGCCTGGTGCTCCCCATCGACGCCCTCTCGACCGTGATGCTCGGCGCCACCCGCGCGGAGACCCTGCACACCGTGGGTCTCCTCGAAGGCCCGCGGTCCCACGCGCGCGCCCTCGACGGGATGTTCCCACCGGCCGAGCCGCACCTCGGTCCGCGCAACCACTTCTGATCGCGCGAGCCTGTTCCGCGCGGGGATCGCGGCGTGATAGCACCGCGCGCGGAGGTTCCCTGATGTCCACGCTCCGTCTCACGTACTTCGACGCCCCCGGCCGCGCCGAGCCCGTTCGCATCGCGCTCACCCTCGGCGGCATCGCGTTCGAAGACCGTCGCCTGAACTACCCCGCCTTCGCCGCGGTGAAGGCGAGCGGCGAGCTCCCCCTGGGCAGCCTGCCCGTCCTCGAGGTCGACGGCGTGACCTACACCCAGACCGGCGCGATGCTGCGCTACGCCGCGCACCTGGGCAACACAGGCCTCTACCCGAGCGATCCCCTGCAGGCCCTGGTGGTCGACAGCGTCATCGACACGCTCAACGACACCGTGGCCAGCGCGCTCACGCCGAGCCTCTTCGAGCGCGACCTGGAGAAGAAGCTCGCGATGCGCAAGGCGATCGTCGAGGGCGTGCTCGGGCGCGCGCTGCGCTACCTCGAAGGACTCTGCGCCCGCAGCGAGGGGCCCTTTCTGCTCGGCGCGTCCCTGAGCCTGGGCGACCTCCTCATCGGCCTGTCGGTGCAGCAGTATCGCAGCGGCGTGCTCGACGGCATCGGCCCCGAGGTGCTCGAGCCCTTCCCCCGCCTGCGCGCCCTCGGCGACGCCTTTCTCGCGCACCCCGACATCGTCGCCTACCACGCCCGCGCCCACGCGCACTGAGGCCGTCCCCTCCCCCCTGGCGAAACCGCCACCCCTTCGCCACCCCTCGCCACCCCCTTTTCGCCACTTTCGGCACGTAACCCCTTGAAATCTTGTGCCGCTTTGGACGGCACGGCGCGTGGTGAGGGGGTGGTCATGCTCGCCACAACCCAGTCCAGCACGCTCATCGGTCTCGACGCCTTCGCCGTGGAGGTCGAGGTCGACATCACCCGGGCCATGCCCTCTTTCGACGTCGTCGGCCTCGCCGAAGCCGCCGTGCGCGAGTCTCGAACGCGCGTGCGCGCGGCCATCGAGCAGTCGGGGTATCCCTTCCCGATCCGTCGGGTGACGGTGAACCTCGCGCCGGCGGACGTGCGCAAGGCCGGCACGGGCTTCGACCTCGCCATCGCCATCGCCACCCTCGCCGCGGCCGGGGAGTGCGCCGCGGCCTCCCTCGACCGCTGGATGATGCTCGGCGAGCTCTCGCTCACGGGCGGCGTGCGCGGCGTGCGGGGGGTGCTCCCGCAGGTCATGGCCGCGCGCGAGCGGGGCGTGCGCGGCGCCATCGTGGCCACCGAGAACCTCGCCGAGGCCGCGGTGGTCGAGGGCATCGAGGTGCTCGGGGCCGACTCCCTGCGTGATGTAGTGGAGTTCCTCGCGGGCCGCGGCGAGCTCCGTACTGCAGCGCCGCGGGTGCCCGTGGTCGCGCCCGAGGAGTCACCCCTGCTCGACCTCCGTGACATCCGCGGGCAGGACCACGCCAAGCGCGCCTTCGAGGTCGCCGCCGCGGGCGGCCACAACGTGCTGCTCACGGGACCGCCCGGCGGGGGCAAGACCATGCTCGCGCGGGCGATGCCGACGATCCTCCCGGCGATGTCGTTTCGCGAGAGCGTGGAGGTCACCGCGGTGCACTCCGCGGGCGCGATGCTGCGGCCCGGCGCGTCGCTCATCACCGAGCGGCCCTTTCGCGCGCCGCACCACACCGCGAGCGCCGTCGGTCTCGTGGGGGGCGGTGACCCGCCGCGGCCGGGAGAGATCGCCCTGGCGCACCACGGCGTGCTCTTTCTCGACGAGCTCCCGGAGTTCCCGCGAGAGTCCCTGGAGGGCCTGCGCGAGCCGCTGGAAGAGGGCGCGGTGACGATCGTACGGGCACGTACGAGGGCGCGTTACCCCGCGCGCTTCACCCTCATCGCGGCGATGAACCCGTGCCCCTGCGGGTATCACGGCGACCCCTCGGACCGCTGCGCCTGCCCCGAGGAGCGCGTGCGGCGGTACCGCGCGCGGGTGAGCGGTCCGCTGCTGGATCGCATCGACCTCGTGGTGCACCTGCCCCCGATGCGCATGCAGACGCTGCAGCAGGCGGCGTCGGGGCCGAGCTCCGCGGACGTTCGCGCGCGGGTGGAAGAAGCCCGGGCGCGGCAGCGCGCGCGGGGCGACGACTGCAACGCGCGGCTGGGCGTGCGGGCGCTGCGCGAGGTGTGCGCGCTCGACGCGCAGGGGTCGCGCATCCTCGAGGCCGCGTCGGAGAGACTCGGGCTCAGCGCGCGGGCGATTCACCGGGTGATGAAGGTGTCGCGCACCATCGCCGACCTCGAGGGCAGCGAGCGCGTGGGCGTGGCCCATGTGGCCGAGGCCATCGGCTACCGCGCCGTGCTGTGAGGGGGATACACTCATGGTGATGAGCGAACGCGTCTCCCCTCCGTACAAGCGCGCGTGGGACGACCCCCGCATCCGCATGCCCGACGCCGAGGCGTGGTCGCGCATGACCGCGGCGGAGCAGGACGAGGTCTGCGAGGCCATCGAGGCGGTCTTCGACGAGTACCGCGAGCTGATGGCCGAGGGCGTGCCCCACAGCAAGCGCAAGATGGGCGTCGCGGGCGACCTCGACGCGCACTACCGCCGACAGGGGCGCGGCGTGCTGCTCGCGAACGAGCTCGCGGTGCTCTACCCCGGCGAGGCGGCCATCGTGCCCGACGTGCTCGCGGTCATGGACACCGACCCCGACTACGAGCCCCAGCGCTGGATCGTCTCGCGCGAGGGCCGCGGCGTCGACGTGGTGGTCGAGGTGCGCAACCTCGGCAACAAGCACAAGGACCTCGTGGAGAACGTCGCGGACTACGCCCGCGTGCGCATCCCCGAGTACTTCAGCTACGACTGCCGCCGGGACACCCTGCGCGGGTGGCGCCTGCCCGATGCGTCCGCGCAGGTGTACGTCCCCATCGTGCCGCAGGGCGGATACCTCCGCTCCGCGGTGCTGGGCCTCGACCTCGCGGTGGTGCAGCACCGTCTGCGCTTCTTCACCAGCGACTCGATGGTCCCCACGGAGCGCGAGCTGGTGGTACGGCTGCAGCGCATCGTCGACGAGCGACAGGGCGAGCGCGACGAGGCCGCGAGGGAGCGTGACGAAGCCGCGAGGGAGCGTGACGAGGCCGCGAGGGAGCGTGACGAGGCCGCGAGGGAGCGTGACGACGCCCGAGGCACCCTCGCCCGCGCACAGATCTCCCTCTGCCGCAGCGTGTTGCGACTGTGTGAGGCCCGCGGCCTGGCGCTCTCCCCGGCGCAGTCGGCGCGGGTGAACAGCGAGCACGACGTGGCGACGCTGAGCGCGTGGGTCGAGCGCGCGGTGAGCGTCGACGCGCCCGAGTTGATCTTCGACCGCACGGGCTGAAGGGTCAGTTGCGCATCCGCGCGGCGCACTGACCGCGCACACACGCGCAGGTGCCGCCGCCGCAGTCGAGGGTCTCGGCCTCGCAGACCTGCGTGCACATCACCTCGGCGCAGCGCGGCGCCCGCGAGCGGAGCACACACGCCCGCGCGTGGCAGCAGGTGGCGGGCACGCAGTCGAGGTCGGTCACGCACTGCGTGGGCCGCACCTCGTCGTCGTGCGACGGCGTGATCGCGTTGCCGCCCGGACCCACCGCGGGCGGGATCTCGCTCCCCCGCCCGCTCGGCGGCGACGGCTGCAGCGCGCCGCTCGACGCGATGGAGGGGTTCGAGGGCATCGCGCTCTGCGACAACGGGCCGGGCTCGGCGTAGCCCCCGCGGGCGCTGCATCCGAGGAACAGCAAGGCGAGGGTCCATCGCATCATCCCGTCTCCTTCACGCGCCGTGCCCGGCGAGAATCCTCGCGCCGCGCCCCGACCGGGCGCGCACCGCGCGCGCGCCGTCGACGCACGCCGAGCGCCACCAACAACGCCACGACGCCCCAGGGAGAGCCGCGCCGGCCCGTGGTCGCGCAGCCGCAGCCCGAGGTCTCGCGGGGGGCAGGCGCGCCGAGGTCGCCCGGGGCCCCGCGGACATCGGGCGCGGCGGTCGCGGCGTCTTCGGGCAGCCCCGCGTCGTCGACCATCACCACCACGGGCACGCCCGCGTCGGGGCGCGGGCGCGGATCACTCACCGGGGGCTCGGTCCGCGTGGGGAGCGGGGTGGGCAGCGGGGGGCAGTCGGCGAGGCGGTCCGCGGCGCAGCGGGTGCGAAAGGCGATGCTGTTCGCGACGCCCGTGCGGGAGCCTTCGAGCGTGCGGATCTCCCCCGACAGCTCGACGCGGTAGGACGTGTTGAACGCGAGGTCCTGCTCCAGGGTGATCATCAGCGTGTTGCCGTGATCCCCGTAGCGGTTCACCCGCGCGGGCACGACGACGTCACCCGGGCCCAGCACCCGCACCGTGCGCGCGTTGACCGTCGCGTCGTCGAGCCCCCACGGGGTGGTGACCTCGATGCGCGCCTCGACGTCGGCGCGGTCCACCGGGAAGTTCGTCTGCCCCGGCGCGGGCCAGGAGTACAGCGGCGCGGCGCCCGGCGGGGCGGTGCCCTGGAGCCGCTGCCAGAGGAAATCCCAGTACGCGGCGTTGACCCGCACGAGGTGGGGGTAGGCGCCGGGGGTGCCCTCGTCCATGTAGTGCGACGCGGCCCAGGGCATCTGCCGCCAGCGCATGGTGTAGAGGCTCCACCCGAACTGCGTGAGAAAGCGCGTGGCGCCGCCCGTGAGCTGCGCGGCCTCGCGGAGCACCTCGGGGGTCACCGCGGGCCCGTTCACCGCGGCGTGGATCATCGGCATCTCGTCGAACCAGAAGCGCCCGTCGGCCGCGCTCTGCACGCCGTGCTCGACGATCAGCCAGGTGTCGGCGCCCACGTCGAGGTCGTCGGCGTTCGTACGATCGTACGTGCGGACGCGGTGCATGAAGTACTGGTCGAAGGTCTGGTCGGTCATCCCGTGGGCGGCGTTGCCCATGAGGAAGGCCACGTGCCGACGCGCGTCGGGGGAGGTGTATCCCTCTGCGCCCCAGCGCGATCGGATCCACTGGAGGTAGGGCTCGTGAAAGCTCTCCCAGTGCGCCCACTCGCCGTAGGGGTGACGCACGGAGTAGCCCGAGTCGGGGTAGATGGCGCCGTTCTGGATCACCGCGCGCAGCGTCGGGTCGCGCACGATCGCCGCGAGGCCGGGCGCGGTGACGCGGTCGATGCTCTGCTCGGCCACCCACACGTGGGTCACCATGCTGTTCGCGCGGAGCGGCGCCGCGGCCAGGAGCAGCGCGAGGGTCACGGTCACGCGAGGGGTCTTCACGCCGCCGAGGGTAGCAGCCGCGCAGTCCTCGCTGGTTGACCGGGCGGTGACAGCGGCGCTATCCCCTCCCGGTTCAACGAGGGGAGCAGCAGGGTCATGGCGAAGCTGAATCAGATCATCGCGGTCGAGAAGTCGGTGAAGGCGCGGGCGCAGTCGGAGATCACCGAGGCGTACCAACAGTTGCAGAAGCCCGCCCTGCTCGGGGGGCTCTCGCGCACCTACCGCCCCAAGGACGAGGAGGGCGAGCGCCTCCCGCCCGAGTCGACGCGCGTGCAGCTCCGCACCGAGGAGACCTTCAAGAAGGTCTCGGCCGCGCTCACCGAGCTGCTCGACGTGACGCTGACCAAGGACCTCGCGAACTGCGAGGCCCGCGCCGACGTCACGGTCGACGGCCACGTGCTCATCGCCCGCGCGCCGGTGACCTACCTGCTCTTTCTCGAGAAGCAGCTGGTCGACCTGCACACCTTCCTCAAGAAGCTCCCGGTGCTCGACGCCTCGGAGTCGTGGGTCTACGACGCCGCGCAGGACTGCTTCGCCACCGAGGCCGTGGAGACCCTGCGCACCCGCAAGGTGCCGCGCAACCACGTGAAGGCCGAGGCCACCGAGAAGCACCCCGCGCAGGTCGAGGTCTACTACGAGGACATCACCGTGGGCTTCTGGCGCACCGTGAAGTTCTCGGGCGCCCTGCCCGCGCGGCGCGTGGCGGAGCTGCTGGAGCGCGTGGAGAAGCTCCAACGCGCGGTGAAGTTCGCGCGCGAGGAGGCCAACGCCTACGAGGTGAAGAGCCAGAAGGTGGGCGAGGCGCTGTTCTCGTACCTCTTCAAATGAGCGCCCGCGCTTGACCCCGTGGCCCCCGACGGTGCATCACCGAAGGTGAGCACACGCTGAGGCTCAGGCTCAATCTCAACGCCACAAAACGCGATTCAGTGCGTGGTTCGAAGCCCGCCGCGGCCAGTCCTACGGCCGCGTAGCCCAATCGGTAGAGGCGTCGCGGTGGCATCACTCTGAGGCTCTCGCTCCAAGCTCAGCATCGCCGTCGGAGGTCACATCGCTCACCGCACCGCGAACGCGCCAGATGCCGGTTCAAGTCCGGTCTCGCCCTCTTCTACGGGTGAGTCGTCCAATGGCAGGACGGGCACGATCAAGAATGACGGCGCGGTTTCAAACGTGGTGACCCACGCAAATGGCGGCTCCCGCGGGCTGGGGATGGACACTCCCCGGCCCGCACTTATTTCAGCGTCTCACTGCCAGGCGCCGGGGTTGTAGACCCAGCCACCGCCGCGGCGCTGGTACTGCGGCGCGCGCCAGCGCACCTGCGGCGACGGGGGGTTCTCGACGTGGCCCGCGACCCACTGGTACTGCGAGCCGTCCCAGTTCCAGTAGCCCGGCACCCAGATCTGCCCGTTGGGGAGCACCCGCGGACGGCGCTCCGTGCGCATCC
>JBILLI010000308.1:0-8491 GCA_044376155.1 Polyangiales bacterium | reverse complement strand
CGCGAGTTCACCACGACTCCAAGCGTCGTTCGGAGGTGTGTCCCGCGCGATGCACCGCGTGGGGGAGGGCGCGCGGCAGCGCAGAGGGGGCCAAATTCATGCGGAGACCCCGAGGCTCGCGTCTGACCCGCGCCGTGCTGGCTCTCTTCCTCGCGGCCTGCGCGCCCGTCATCGACGACGACAGCGCGCGGGTGAGCGCCCCGCGGCTCCTCGCGGCCCGGGCCGAACCCGCCGAGGTGCGCCCCGGTGAGACCGTGCGGGTCACCGCGCTGGTGGCGGCGCCGCAAGGTGCTGCGCCCGCGAAGCCCGCGTGGTCGCTGTGCCTCACGCGTCCGTCGCTCGCGTCGGCGTCGCCCGTAAGCGAGGCGTGTCGCACCGAGGACCCCGCCTCGGTGCGCGCCCTGGGCCCAGGGGAGTTCACGGAGTTCTCCGTGCCCACCGACGCCTGCGCCCGCTTCGGCCCCGACCCCCCGGTGGGACAAGGCACGGCCCTGCGCCCCGCGGACCCCGACAGCACCGGCGGCTACGCGCTCCCGCTGCGCGTGCGCCTGCCCGACGCCGACGGCTTCGCCACGGTGCGCCTGCGGTGCAACCTCGGCGGAGTCACCCGCGAGGTCTCGGCCGACTTCAACGCCCGCGCGCGGACCAACCAGAACCCCGCGATCCGCGCGGTGACCCGCGTGCGCGGCGTGGCCGAGGAGCCCCTCGCCGACGCCCTCACCGTGAGCCCCGGGGAGCGCCTCGCGCTGCGCGTCGCATGGCCGGGCTGCGACACCGCGCCCTGCGATGGCGCCGAGCCCTACCTGCGCCTCGACCCCGTGGGCCGCGCGCTCACCACCGCCCGGGAGTCCCTGCGCGTGTCGTGGTACGGCACCGCGGGGCGCTTCGACGAGCCCCGCACCGGTCGCGCCGGCGACGACCCGGCCACCACCGCCGACAACGCCTGGACCGCCCCCGCCGCCCCGGGCGCCGTCACCCTCTGGGTGGTGCTCCGCGACGACCGCGGCGGCGCGGCGTGGAGGTCCCTGGCCGTCACCGTGCGCTGAGCCGCTGGACAAGTCGGGGGCATGTTCACTATACCGATGTTGTGTCTACTCATGACAGTGCGTTGGGCGGTGTGCAGGTGCACCCCGGCTGGCTGCGGGTGACCTTCGCCGACGGCGCCACGGGGGACTTTCACCTCCGCTGGCTGCGTCACCTCTGCGACCGGGAGCGTCACCCGGTGACGCGGGAGCGCCTGCGCTGCTCGTCGGAGCTGCCCGACGAGGTGCGCCTGCGCCACGCGGCCGTGCGCGACGGCGCGCTGGAGCTGCGCTGGGAGCCCGACGGGCACGAGAGCCGGTATGAGCTCGACTGGCTGCGGGCGCACGCCTACGCGCTGAACCGCGAGGCGGTGCCGCCGCCGCCGTCCGACGTGCGCGCGGTGGAACTGCGCCCGGAGGGATGGTCCTACGGGGAGGTGGTGCGCGCGGCGTTGGCCAGGGTTCGCGCCGAAGGCCTCGCGGTGGTGCGTCGCCCGGGCGGGGTCACCGCGCCCCCCGAGGACGAGACCGAGACCCTCGTCGACGCCTTCGCCGCGCAGGGGCTCGCGGTCATCGGCACACACTTCGGCCGCATTGAGGACCTTCGCACCGACAACACCACCAACGAGAACACCGACCAGCTCGGGTACACCGACGCGGCCATCGGGCTGCACACCGACCAGCCCTTCCTCGACGCGCCGCCGCGGTACCAGCTCCTGCAGAGCATCCGTCGCGCCGATGTGGGCGGGGAGAACGCCGTGGCCGACGCCCGCGCGGCCTTCGCGCACCTCGCCTCCCTCGACGCCCACGCGGCCCACCTGCTGCGCACCGTGCCCGTGCGCTTTCACCGCAAGCAGCAGCGCTTCGAGCGCATCGTCGACGGCCCGCTGATCACCGAGGTCGACGGCCGCTTTCAGGTGCGGCTGTCGTACTTCACCCTCAGCCCGCTGAACCTCCCCTTCAGCGAACTGGAGGACTACTACCGCGCCCACGACCGCTTCGTGCGCCTGGTGCGCGACCCGCGGCACCACTACGCGATCGCCCTCGACCCGGGCGACTGGCTGCTCTACGACAACCACCGCATGCTCCACGCGCGCACGTCGTTTCGTGGCGCGCGGTGGGTGCGCGGGGTGTACTTCGACGAGGCGCCGGGGGGCTGAGGGGGGCTACCACGCGTCTTCGCTCGCGGCGTCGGTGGCCTCGTCGCCGCCGCCGTCGTCGAGCAGCGCCGCGCCGCAGCGGACCATCGCCTGACACGCGGGCGTGAGCGTCCGCGCGAGGGCGGCGGGGTCTTCGTCGAGCCGCGCGCCCAGGCCCTCGCAGCCCGTCGCGGCCACGCTCGCGGCGCAGGTCGGGAGGAGGTTCTCGTTCACCGCGCACACCCCGCCCGCGGAGAGCCCGCTCAGCGCGCGAGAGAGCTGTTGCTCGAAGGCCGTGATGGCCTCGCGGTCCTCGGGGGCGAGGGGGCCGCCGTCGCGCTCGGCCGTGGCGCAGGTGAGCACCCGCGCGGCGAGGGCGCGGGCGAGCGCCTCGGCCCACGGTGCGGTCGCGGGCGCCATGCCCGCCGGACCCAGGCTCGCCACCAGGGACTCGCACGACGAGCCCCGGATCCGCGCGGCGCAAGCGTCGCCGGTGCCGTCGGAGAGGTCCTCGCAGCGCGCGCGGGTCACCGTCGCTGCGAGCGCCACCGACACGTCGCGGATCACCTCGCGGTCCGCGGGGGAGGGCGGTGACCCCTCGGCCTCGACACAGGTGATCAGCCGTTCGGCCAGCGCCTCGCGCACCGCGGGAGAGCCCCGGGGATCGTCGACGCGCTCGTCGTCCGCGGGCTCCTGCGCGCGCGACACGGCCGCGAGCGCGAGCATCGGGAGGATCCACACCGCGCGTCGGCTCACAGCGCCCCCTTCGCCACCGCGCGCCATCGCGGTGAGGTCAGCATCCCCACCATCACCCCGAGCGCCAGCGCCGCCCAGGGCGAGTGCGGCGGCGGCGGGCGACGCGGCGGCGGCGGTCGTGACACCACCGCGCGGGGCCTTCGCGGCGCGTCCGTGCGCGCCCCCGGCGTTCCCGTGGCGGCGGTGGCTTCGCGCGAGGGCGGCGGCGCGGTCACCGGCGGCGCGGTCACCGGCGGCGATGGAGCGGTCGCCGTGCGCGTCGCGGTGACGTCGGTCCGCGCGTCGAGCTCGGGGGCGTCGAGCTCGGGGGCGTCGTCGGTCGCGACGTCCGCGAGGGCCACCGTGGAGGCGTCGGACAGGCCCGCGCGAGGGGTGTCGTGACGGGCGTGGTGGCGGTCCTCGTGGCGGCGGTGGCGACGGTGGCGACGGTCGACGTGACGCGCGGGCGAGGGCTCGGGCGCGGCGACGTCGGGGGCATCGCCGGCGTCAGAATGGCTTGTGCGCCAATGCGATAGCAACGACCGAAGGCTCCGCGACGGGGGCGCGGCGAGGCCGCGGTGACGTCGCAAGAGACGGGCGAAGGGGCCGAGGGCTTCGGGGGCGCGGGCGTCTTCGGGGAGCGTCTCGGGCAGCGCCTCGGCGGAGGGCGACTCGGCGGGCGGGTCCTCGACCGGCGTGGGCGACGACAACGCCGCGAGGCGAGACACCCCCGCGGTGAGCACCACGAGGGCGCAGAAGGCCAGCAGCACCGTTCCCCCGCTGCGGAGCTGCGCGGGGTCGGCGCGCTTCGAGAGGGTGGTGCCCGCGATCCACGCCAGCGCCACACCGATCGCGAAGGCCGCGAGGAGCCGCGCGGGGTGGGCCCGCGGAGACTCCGTCGCGGACTCTCCCGACGCGTTCGTGACCTCGGCGCGAGGGGCGGCGATGTCGCGTCCGTCGCGCGCGTTGGCTTCGGGGTTGGCGCCCGGCGCGAGCCCGGTCTGCGTCGCCCCGCGGGCGGCTGCGGCGTTGCCCTGCCCGCTCGACGCGCGGAGGCTCCCGCGCCCGCCGCCACCCGGGAGATCAGACGTCTGCGCGCTGCCGTCGCTCGCCTCGCGCACGGCCTCGGGGACCACCGACGCGGCCACGGCGACGAGGGTGACGAAGGCCCCCACGGCGAGCACCACCACCCGCGCGCGCGGGCCCAGCGCGAAGGCCCCGGGGTCGCGCAGGGCGGTCTCTTCGCGGCGCGGGGACGGTGCGCGCGAGGGCGCGGCGGCGGGGGTGGCGGAGGTGCGCGCGGGGCTCCCGCGGAGGGCGCGGAGGCGGTCGCGAAACCGGTCCCACACCGTGCTGTGGTCGAAGATGCAGACCGCGAGGCCGTCGCGGTGGCACTGCTCCCAGAGCGCGGTGACCTGCGCGGGGTTGTCGTCGGCGGCGAGCAGCACGGGGCCTTCGGCGGTGCCCTGCAGAAAGGCCTCCACGGCCTCACGCGACGAAGGTGTCGCCGCGCTGCGCACGCGCTCGCGCAGCGCGTCCGTCCAGCGCCGCGGACGTTCCAGCAGGTAGAGGTTGAAGCGCGCCATGATCCCCCCGAGCGCGGTGGTGCTCGCACGCGGGGAGGCGGCGCGAATGGGCCCTGACGAGACGCATTGACCGCGCCCAGTGACGGGACTCAGCCGCGGGCGTGGCGGTCGGCGACCCCAGGGCCGTGGGTCGTCACGCGGCGGAGCTTGCCTCCACCCCCGGGCGTCCAGGCGTCACGGCTGTCCACCCGTGACAGACGGCGTCCGTGACACGGCGCCACGCACATCGTGTGGGGACGAAGAAATCGCTCCGAAAGCGGGTGCAGAGACATCTGGCGCGAGGCGCTGGGCGTAGATTGCACGGGCGGCGAAACCCCGCTGTCCCACAACCGTTTGGAGCACATTTCCCCATGCAACAGGCCCCTCGAAGCTCGTCCTTTTTTGTCAGCGCACTCTGCGCCACTGCGCTCCTTGCGAGCGCGTGCAGCTCGTCCAGCACCACCGACGCCGCGGTCGCCACCGACGCCGCGGCCACCACCGATGCGGGCGGCACGCTCTACGCCCGCCTCGGCAATCGCGCGGGCATCGCCGCCGCCGTCGACGCGATCGTCGTGCGCGAGCTCGCCGACCCCGAGATCGCGTCGTACTTCTATTTCCAGGTCACTCCGGGGCGCAGCGGCATGCCGCCGGTGGACGGGCACCCCAACGTCGCGCAGCTCAAGTCGTGCCTGGTCAACCAGCTCGCGAACGCCGCGGGTGGGCCGGAGCAGTACCCGGGCACCCCGGCAGACAACGCCGGCTGGCAGTGTCGCGACATGGCGACGGCGCACAACGGGCTGAACATTCCCGGCAGCGTGTTCGACCGCTTCGTGTCCATCGCGGCGTCGGAGCTCGGGCGTCTCGGCGTCGCGGCCTCGGACATCGCGATCATCGGCGGCGTGCTCAACAGCACCCGTGCCTCGGTCGCGCAGGGCGTGACCCGGGACGGCGGCGCGTTCGTCCGGCCGGACGGCGGCTGACACCAACCCGAGGGACGACGTGATGCGAAGACGAAGGATCCTCAAGGCGCTCTCGATGCTCGCCGCGCTCTGCGCGACGGCGACGGCGCTCATCGGCGTGATGCACACCCCCGCGGGCCTCGCGGCCTACGCGCGGGTGTTCGGCGGCGGTTGTCCGGTCGGCCGCGCAGACCCCGCGGAGGTCGAGCGTGGACGACGCGCCTCCGCCCGCGCGCTCCGCGGCACGCTGCGAGCCCCGGCGCGCCCGGCCTTCGGCTTCGCCCTCGACGTCTCCACCCGGCGAGACCTCGACCGCTGGATCGCGCAGCACGGCCTGTCGTGTCGTGACCGCCGTGAGCACACCCTGGTCCTCTGCACGGGTGTGCCCTCGGCGGCGCTCGGTCGCGAGGGTCCGGCCCTCGACGAGGTGACCTTCGCCTTCGCGCCCGGCGCGATGTCTCTCGTGAACCTCACCGCGGTGCGGTATCGACTCGCGCCCGGCGCGGCCGTGCGCCACGCCGGTGCGGTCATCGACGGCCTGCGCGTCGCGCTCGGCACGCCCTCCGAGACCGTCGGGGTCATGGAGCCCGCCTCGCTCAGCGCGACGGACTACGCCACGGCGATGGTGTCCTACGCCTTCAGAGACTTCATCGCCGACGTGACCGCCACGAACATCCCGGGCGAGGGCGTGCTCGTGCGAGAACACTACATGTCCGCCGTGGACTGAACCTCACGCGCGGGGACGCAGACCCACACGTCTCGTCCCCGGCGTCTTCGACCCCGGCGTGCGCGTCGGCCTGCGCCGTGCGCTCCGCGCGGTTGGTGTTCGCATCACAACGACAACACGCCGCGTGCGCGCCGCGAGGACTCAGCCGCGGGCGTGGCGGTCGGCGACCTTGAGGGCTTCGTCGACGATGGCGAGGCCCTGCCGGGCTTCGTCGTCGGTGATGTTGCAGGGCGGCACGACGTGCAGGCGGTTGAAGTTCATGAAGGGCATGGCGCCGAGGCGTCGCATCTCCGCGCCGAGTTCGACCATGGGCGCGTTGGCCGGGCCGCTGGCGTTGTAGGGCACGAGCATCTCGCGGGTGTGCTTGTCCTTCACGAGCTCGACGCACCAGAAGACGCCGACGCCGCGCACCTCGCCCACGGAGGGGTGGCGCTCGGCGATCTCTCGCAGCCCCGGGCCGAGGACCTCGGCGCCGATACGGGCGGCGTTCTCGACCATGCGCTCCTCGCGCATCGCGTCGAGGGTGGCCACGGCCGCGGCGCACGCGAGGGGGTGACCCGAGTAGGTGAGCCCGCCCGGAAAGACCCGCTCGGCGAAGGTCGCCGCGATGCGGTCGGAGATGATCACCCCGCCGAGGGGCACGTACCCGCTGTTCACGCCCTTCGCGAAGGTGATGAGGTCGGGCACCACGCCGTGCGGCTGGAACGCGAACCACGCGCCCGTGCGGCCGAAGCCCGCCATGACCTCGTCGGTGATCATCAGCAGCCCGTAGCGGTCACACAGCGCGCGCACGCCCTGGAGGTACCCCGGCGGCGGGACCATGATCCCCGCGGTGCCCGGCACCGACTCCAGGACCACCGCGGCGAGGGTGCCCGGGCCCTCGAACTGGATCATCTGTTCGAGGTGGATCAGCGCGCGGGCGCACTCCTCGGCCTCGTCTTTCGAGTGAAAGACGGTGCGGTAGAGAAAGGGCCCGAAGAAGTGCACGGTGCCCGCGGCGCCCTGGTCGTTGGCCCAGCGCCGGGGGTCGCCCGTGAGGTTGATCGCCGTGGTGGTGCTGCCGTGATACGAGCGGTACGTGGAGAGGATCTTGTGCTTGCCCGTGTGCAGTCGGGCCATGCGCACGGCGTACTCCACGGCCTCGGCGCCGCCGTTGGTGAAGAAGACCTTGTTGAACCCCTCGGGGGCGACGTCGGTGATGCGCTTCGCGGCGGCGTTGCGGGTCTCGTTGGCGTGCTGCGGGGCGATGGTGCAGAGCTTCGCGGCCTGGGCCTGAATCGCCGCGACGACCTTCGGGTGCTGGTGCCCGATGTTGGTGTTCACGAGCTGCGACGAGAGGTCGAGGTAGCGCTTGCCGGTGTAGTCCCACACCCACGAGCCCTGCGCGCCGGCGATGCACATGGGCTTGAGCAGCGACTGGGCGGACCACGAGTGAAAGACGTGCGCGCGGTCCTCGTCGTAGACGGACTGACCCAGCGCGGGGTCGGGGGTGAAGCCATCGTGGGGTGCGGTCATCCGAGCGATTCCTCCGGTGGGGACGAAGCGCAGGACTCTACACCCGCGGGCTCACGGTGAGATGCACCGGAAGACGTTGATCCGCACCCGCGCGCCCTCGGAGATCGTGACGTACCCGTGGTCGTCGGCCGTGTACCCCACCGACTCCCCCTGAGGCTCCAGCCGCACCGCCGCGGCCGTGGGGGTGGCCGCGAAGAGGGCCGTGAAGGGCGCGCCCTCGGGGCGTTCGTACCGCAGCACCCGTGCGTAGGTGCGCAGGAGCATCTCCCGCCCGTCCCCCCGCACGTCGCCGCCCGTGAGCTGCCCCGCGCCCGCGGGGAGTTCCATGTCCGTGACCCGCTCGGCGACGCCGTTGTTCTCCCGCGGCGCGCGGTAGACCGTGACCCGGCCCGCGTCGACCTTGGTGATCACATAGAGGTCCCCGGTGGCGGGATCCCCCACGAGGGTCTCGGCGTTGTGCGCGCCGTCGGGATAGCGAAACGTGAGGGCCGTGAAGGCCACGGTGGACGGGGTCACCGTGGCGGGGGGCGTCATCGGGACCATGGGCTCCTCGACGCGGTACAGGGTGACCTCGGGGCGCACGCGGTTGTTGTCGCCGATGTCTCCAAACACGATGCAACGCGTTGCGCCGCAAGGGATCTGTGCGACATCTTCCCAGTCCACGGCGCGGGCGCCGTCGAGGCGGTACTCCGCGAGGGACTGCCCCGCGAGGTTCACCGCGAAGAAGCGCGGGGTGTCGCCCGAGTCGTTGTGCACGTAGAGCACCCCGGGGTGACGTCGTGACGCCACGACCCCCGAGGTCTCGTTGATCGCGGGGTTCATCAGCGAG
>JBILLI010000307.1:0-8513 GCA_044376155.1 Polyangiales bacterium | reverse complement strand
CCGACCATGCGCACGTCGGTGAAGAGCCCCGCGGAGAGCGCCGCGAAGGTCGCCGAACCCCCCACGAGCTCATGCCGCTCGCCGGTGCCCTCGAACTCCACCGTGTCGACGGCCATGGACCCCACGATCAACACACTCACCGCGCACTCCGATCCTTCTCCGCGCGACGCGCGCGGGGCGCCGTGCCTACCACGACCCCCGTGCTCCCCGTCAACGGGACCCCTGCGTTCGCTCGGCGTAGGGCGCCCGTTCGACCTCGACCTCGCGCGTGCCGCCGTCCACGGCCACGGCGAGTCGCACCCGCGTGCCCACCTCGCCGCGCAGGCGCATCACCACCGCGGCGCGGTCCATCTCCCGCACCGCGACCCCGTCGATCTCCACCACCTCGTCGCCCGAGTGCAGCCCCGCGCGCCCGGCCGCGCCGTCGGGCGGGACCCGCTCCAGGTACAGCCGGTGCGCCGCGGCCTGGTGCCGGAGCACCGCCCCGATGCCCCCGGGCCACGAGCCTCCCCGAGAGCCCGGCAGGGGCATCGAGTCTCCCCGCGGCGAAGAGAAGATCCCGCAGCCCGCGATCCCGCCCACAAGCACCCAGACCAGCGACCCTCGGCGCGACACAGCGGCACCCTACCACAGCCCCCTTCAGGCACCCCGTTGGCCGCGTGGCGGTGGTGTCTCTCGCGACCCCTGTGGTGTCACCTGAGACACCGCCCTTGTACCCCGACAAACCAAGAGGATCGTCGGGAAGGTGTTCGACGCGTGGGGTCGTAGAAACCCCGTCATCGTGCACACGCGGCGGGATTCTGGCGCGTCAGAACCTTGGCACGCGCGCTGCTGTAGCTCCTCGTGAACCCGAACACGAGGAACGCCCGATGGAGCCCGAGAGCATCCGACAGTTCGCCACCGAGCGACCGACGCTGACCAACGAGACGGCGGAGCGGTATCTCCCGCGCATCCGCCGACACGCCGCGCGCATCGCCCGGCGCCTGCCGCGGCACGTGCAGGTCGGCGACCTGGTGAGCGCGGGCTTCGTGGGCCTCGTCGACGCCTTCATGAAGTTCGACGTGAGCCGCATGGAGAGCTTCGACGCCTACGTCGACCACCGCATTCGCGGGGCGATCCTCGACGAACTCCGCGCCCACGACCCGCTCACCCGGGACCAGCGGATCTTCGCGCGGCGCCTCGCCACGGCGAAGCAGTCGGCGGCGAACGAGACCGGCGGCACGCCCGACGAGGTCGAGGTCGCCCGGGCCCTGGGCATCACCGTGGTGCAGTACCGCGCGCAGGTGGAGCGCATGGCCGCCACCGCCGCCCGCAGCGAGGCCGCGCCCTACGACGAAGAGTCCGTGGAGGCCTCGGAGCCCACCCACGACCGCCCCGACGAGCTCGCCGAGCAGCACGAGCAGCGGTCGCGCATCGCCGCGGCCATGGACCGGCTCCCCCCGCGCAAGCGCGAGGTGCTGCGGATGCACTACGACGAGGGCCGCACGCTGCGCGAGATCGGCGAGCACCTCGGGGTGACCGAGTCGCGCGTGTCGCAGATCCACTCCGAGGCCGTGCTGCGGCTTCGCACCCTGCTCTCCAGCGCCTGAGCGCACGTCGCGCTTGCGCCGCCGTTCGCGGCGGGTGAGCATGGCCCTCGCGTGAACGCCTCCATCCCGCAGCAACCACCGCAGGGCGCAGGGGCGCCTCCCATGCTCGGCGGATTTCGCCTCCTCGAGCTCCTCGGGCGGGGCGGCATGGGCGAGGTCTGGCGCGCCGAGCGCGAGGGCCCGGGAGGGTATCGCCGCCGCGCCGCGGTGAAGCGCATCCTCCCGCGCTTTCAGGCCGACCCCACGCTGCGCGCGCGCTTCCTCTCCGAGGCGCGCATCAACGCCCGGCTCGAGCACCCGAACATCACCCAGGTGCTCGACTTCGGCGAGAGCCCCGAGCCCTACCTCGCGCTGGAGTACATCGAAGGCACCACCGTCGCGCGCGTGCTCAAGGTCTGCGCCGAGGCGCAGCAGCGGCTGCCCCACGCCGTCGCCGCGTTCATCCTCGCCGAGGTCGCCACGGGCCTCGACTACGCCCACCGCCGCAAGGACGACGCCGGCAACCCCCTGCTCATCGTGCACCGCGACGTCTCCCCGCAGAACGTGCTCATCAGCACCGAAGGCGGGGTGAAGATCTCGGATTTCGGCATCGCCCGCGCGGCCGACAACCAGCTCCGTACGCAGCAGGGCATCGCCGTCGGCAAGCTCGCGTACATGGCCCCGGAGCAGGCCAGCGGCGGCACCGTCGACTGGCGCGCCGACGTCTTCGCCCTCGGGGTGTTGCTCTGGGAGACGCTGTTGGTGCGCCCGCTGATCCCGCGCAACGACTCCAACGCCGCGATCCAGCTCCTGCTCTCGGGGCGCTTCGAGCTGCCGTCGCGCGTCGATCCGCGCATCCCGCCGCAGCTCGACGCCGCGGTCATGGAGGCGCTGCAGGTCGACCCCAACCGCCGCACACAATCTGCGGGCATTCTCGCGCAGCAACTCCGGGGATACCTCCACGCCGCGGCGCCCGGCTTCGACGGCAGCGCCCTCGTGCGGGTCATCGCGCCGCTCGTGCCCGATGTCGCGTGGCAGGCGCCGACGCAGACCGTCCCGGCCGTGCATCCCTCGCTCGGCGACGTGGCCGAGCCCGCCACGCGCATGGCCGTCGAGCCCCTCGCGCGACCGCAGCGGCCCGCCACGATGGCGCCGCCGACGCGCCCCTCTGCCCCGCAAGCCCCTGCGCCGCAAGGCCTTGCGCCGCCCGCGGGGGGGTACAACGCGCCGATGCAGAACCCCAACGCCGCGCCGCCTGCGCCTGGGTACGGCGCGCCGATGCAGGGCATGGGCATGGGCATGGGCATGGGCATGGGTCCGCCGCAGGGGGCGCCGCCGATGCAGGGGATGGGTCCTGCCGCGCCGGTCGCACCGCCGATGCAGGGGATGGCGATGTCTCCGCCCGCGCCCCTCGCGGGGTTTCACAACATGCCCCCGGCGCCCAGCGCGCAGGTGCAGCCCGCGGCGCCCGTGGTCGTGCCCGCGAGCGCCGCGGTCGCCCCGGCGGCACCTGCGCGCGCCAAGCCCGTCTCGGTCAAGTGGATCACGTACGGCATCGTCGCGCTGATGCTGGGCACCGCCGGGGCGGTCTTCGTGTGGCTCACGCGCTCGGGCATCGCGCCGCGAGATCCTCACCCGAGCGGCCCGGTCGTCGCCGTGGGCACCGCCGATGCGGGCGCCCACCCCGAGGACGTGCCGCACCCGACAGCCGCCGTGGATGTGCCCGTCGCGGGCGCGGCGGTGAGCGACTTTCGGGTGCGCGCTGACGCCGCCCTGATCGCGCTCGATCCGCGTGTGCGGCAGTGCATCGCCGCCGAGCGCACGCCCCCCGAGTGGACCGACCTCACCGCGGTGTTCGACAACGTCACCGGCACCGTCGCCGAGTCGACCGTGCTCTTTCGCGGCGCCCGCGTGGACACCACCCGCGTTCGCACCTGCGTGATCGCCGCCGCGCGCACCGCTCGCTTCGAACCCGTCGAGGGCGCCACGGGCACGACCCGCGCGATGCGGAGCTGGCCGGGGAGGGTGGTGCGCACCGCACCGTCGCGCCCGAGCGGCGGCACCGGATTCGAGTTCCCCTTCGGCAGGCATCGCTGACACGTCGCCCGCCGCCTCGCAGGAGCCCCCGTTGATCCCTCGATACACCCCCGACGACTTCGAGGCGCTGTGGTCGCCGCACACCCGCTACGCCGCGTGGCTCGAGGTCGAGCTCGCGGCCTGTGACGCCATGGAGGCCGAGGGCCTTGTCCCGGTGGGCACCGCCGACGCCGTGCGCGCCGCGGGCGTGGCCATCGACCCCGAGCGCATCGAGGCCATCGAGGCCGAGACCCGCCACGACGTCATCGCCTTTCTCACCCACGTCGAAGAGCAGGTCGGCGCGCCCGCGCGGTGGCTCCACCGGGGGATGACCTCCAGCGACGTGCTCGACACCTCCCACGCGATGCTCCTGCGCGACGCCGTGCAGCGGATCATCGCGCGCGCCGACCTGCTCCTCGACGCGCTCCAGCGACGCATCGAGGAGCACCGCGGCACCGCCCTCATCGGGCGCTCCCACGGGATTCACGCCGAGCCCATCACCTTCGGGCAGGTGCTCGCGGGGCACTTCGCCGAGGTCTGCCGCGCCCGCGACCGCCTCGTCACCGCGCGCGACGAGATCGCCGTGGGAACCCTCTCGGGCGCCGTGGGGACCTTCGCGCACCTCGGCACCCGCGTCGAAGCGCGGGCCCTCGCCGCCCTCGGGCTGCGCGCCGAGACCGTGCCCACGCAGGTCGTCCCGCGCGATCGTCACGCCGCGTGCTTCACCGCCCTGGCCGTGGTCGCGGGCGCCATCGAGCGCTTCGCGGTGCAGGTGCGGCACTGGCAGCGCTCCGAGGTGGGCGAGGCCGAGGAGCCGTTCACCAAGGGGCAGAAGGGCTCGAGCGCCATGCCCCACAAGCGCAACCCCATCGCGTCGGAGAACCTCTGCGGCCTCGCGCGGATGATGCGCGCCTACGCGGGCGCGGCGATGGAGAACGCGGCCCTCTGGCACGAGCGCGACATCTCGCACTCCTCGGCTGAGCGCATGATCGCCCCCGACGCCACCACCACCCTCGCGTTCATGTTCGACCGCGCCACGCGCCTCGCCGCGGGCCTGGTGGTGTACCCCGAGCGCATGCGCGAGAACCTCGAGCGTGCGCGCGGGCTCTGGGCCAGCGAGGCCGTGCTGCTCGCGCTGGTCTCGACGGGCGTGGGCCGACAGGAGGCCTACGTCTGGGTGCAGCGCAGCGCCATGAAGGCGTGGCGGGGCGAAGGAGATTTCCGCGCGCTGCTTGGCGGCGACGACGACGTGCGCGGGCGGCTCGACGCGGCCACGCTCGACGCGTGCTTCGACCTGCAGCACGCCCTGCGGCACTGTGACGAAATCGTGGACCGCGCCCTCGCCTTGCGCGGGCAACACCCCGGGGCGTAGAGAGCATCGCATCATGGTCGACGACGACACGCTGAGGCGCGCGCTGCAGAACCCGCTCGACGCCGCGGAGCTCGGGGGGGGAGAGGTCTACCGCGGCAAGGTCCGCGACAACCTCACGCTCTCCGACGGTCGTCGCGTGCTGGTCACCACCGACCGGGTGAGTGCGTTCGACCGGGTGCTCGGCACCATTCCCCTCAAGGGGCAGGTGCTGTCGACACTGGCGGCGTGGTGGTTCCGCGAGACGCGGCACGTCGCGCCGAACCACCTTCTCGATGCGCCCGACCCCAACGTGATGGTGGGCGTGGGGTGTGATCCGCTCCCGCTGGAGGTCGTCGTGCGCTCGTACCTCACGGGCGTCACCAGCACCTCGGTGTGGACCGCCTACGCCCGCGGCGACCGCACCTTCTGCGGCCACGCGCTGCCCGAGGGGCTGCGCAAGAACGACCCGCTGCCCGTGCCCATCGTGACGCCGAGCACCAAGGCCCCCAAGGGCGGACACGACGAGTCGGTGTCGGCGGCGGCGCTCGTGGCCCGCGGGGTCATCTCCGAGGCCGACATGCGCGCGGTGTCGGAGATGTCACTGGCGCTCTTCGCCGAGGGGGTGAAGCGCTGCGCGGCGCAGGGGCTCATCCTGGTCGACACGAAGTACGAGTTCGGGCGCGCGCCGAGCGGGGAGCTCCTTCTCATCGACGAGATCCACACGCCCGACTCGTCGCGCTTCTGGTTCGCCGAGAGCTACGCAACGCGGCACGCGCGGGGCGAGGAGCCCGAGAGCCTCGACAAGGAGTACGTGCGGCGCTGGCTCGCGGCGCAGGGCTTCGTGGGCGAGGGGGAGATCCCCGCGCTGACCGACGAGGTCCGCATGGAGGCCGCGCGGCGGTACATCACCGCCTTCGAGCGGATCACCGGGACAGATTTTACGCCCGACCTGCGGCCCCCGGGGCCGCGCATCGAGGCGGTGCTGCGCGCGCTGGGCGCGACGACGGAGGTGCACTGATGCGGGCGAGGGTGGTGGTGACGCTGAAGCGTGAGGTGCTCGACCCCCAGGGCGAGGCCGTGCGCCGGGGGCTCTTGAGCCTCGGGGTCGACGTGGGCGAGGTGCGGGTGGGGAGGGTCATCGACATCGAGCTCCCCGACGACGCCGCCGACCCCGAGGGCACGCTGCGCGACGCCGCGCGCAAGCTCCTCGCGAACGGGGTGATCGAAGACTTTCACGTCGAGCTCCCGGCGCGCCCGTCGTCGTGAGGCGCGCGGCCCGGCGAGGGGGGGCTCTGTGCGCGCTCGTCGCCGGGTGCGCGGGCGAGACCATCGCGCCCTCGGACGCGGGTCGCTTCGAGGTGCGCGAGGCCACCGTGGCGCCCCTCGACGCGGTGGACGTGCTGGTCGATGACCTCGGCACCACCGTCGACGTGCGCGTGGCCGACGTCTCCGCGAGCCGCGACGCCGCGGTCTTCGACGGCGCCGCCAGCGACGCGCCCGCGGTGTGCGTCGACCTTGCGAACCAGCACGCCGCCGCGGTGCGCGAGGCCCAGCGCTGCCTCACCGACCAGGACTGCGACACCGCCGTGTGCGAGACCCTCTGCTGCGCGTGTCAGGTGTTCGTGCACGGCACGGAGACCACCGCGGTGCGCGCGCTGCTGGCACGCGGCGAGGCCGAGGCGTGCCCGTCGCGGCTCGATTGCCCGCGGGTGCCGTGCGCGCGGCCGACGCGAGGGCTGTGCTCCAGCGAGGGCCGCTGCGTGACGCTGCGCGAGGCGCCTGGGACCGACGGCGGCGCGCTCGACGCGTTGCCTTGACAGCGACGACGGCTCCCGTAGCGTGCGCGTCCCCGCGGGATCGACCGCGGAGACGAACGAGAGCCACCGATGCGATACGCGCGCTGCTTCATCCCCACGCTCCGCGAAGACCCCGCGGAGGCCCGCAAGAACCCCTCCCACCGGCTGCTGCTCCGCGCGGGATACGTGCGCCAGGTGGGCGCGGGGATCTATGAGTTCCTGCCCCTCGGGCTGCGCGTGCTGCGCCGGGTCGAGTCCATCGTGCGCGAGGAGATGGACCGTGCGGGCGCCCTCGAGGTCGCCATGCCCGCCCTGCTCCCCGCGGAACTCTTCAAAGAGACGGGCCGCTGGGACCTCTTCGGCTCCACCCTCTTTCGCCTGAAGGACCAGAAGGGTCACGACCACCACCTCGGCCCGACGCACGAGGAGGTCATCACCGACATGGTCCGCGCGGCGGTGCGCTCGTACCGCCAGCTCCCGGTGAACCTCTACCAGATCCAGTGGAAGTTCCGCGACGAGGCGCGCCCCCGCGCGGGCCTGCTGCGCTGCCGCGAGTTCCTGATGAAGGACGCGTACAGCTTCGACGTCGACGAGGCCGGCGCCCTGCGCAGCTACCACGCCATGCGCGCGGCCTATGAGCGGGTCTTCACCCGCGTGGGTCTCCGCTACGTGGTGGTCGCGGCCGACAGCGGCGCCATGGGCGGCAACACCAGCGCGGAGTTTCAGGTGCTCGCCGAGACCGGCGAAGACGCCATCGTGGTGTGCGGCGCTTGCAACTACGCGGCGAACGTCGAGGCCGCCACCGCGGGTCAGGGCGCGGCCCGCGAGGCCGCCGAGGCGCCGCGGAGCACCCCCGTCGAGGTCGCCACGCCCAACAAGCGCAGCATCGAAGACGTCGCGGAGTTCTTGAAGGTCGAGACCACGCAGACCCTCAAGGCCGGCGCGTACCTCTACGGTTCGGGCCCCGGGGACAGCGGGCGGCTCGCCATCGCGCTGGTGCGTGGTGACCGTCGCTTCAACGAGGTCGCGCTCTCGCGGGAACTCTCCGCGCAGTGGATTCGTCCCGCCGAGGACGAAGAGCTGTCCACGCGAGGGGTGCACGCCGGGTACATCGGTCCGGTGGGGCTCTCGCCGAAGGTCGACGTGGTGCTGGTCGACCGCGAGGTCGCGACCCGCGCGGACCTCGTGGCGGGCGCCAACAAGCCCAACGCGCACCTCCGCGGCGTCGACGTGCGCGACGCGCTCACGGCCCTGGGCGAGCGCGGGCGGGTGGCCGACGTGCGCGCCGTGGGGCGCGGCGACGCGTGTCCGCAGTGCGCGGGGACCCTCGACGAGTACAAGGGCATCGAGGGCGGCCACGTCTTCGTGCTCGGCACGCACTACACCGCGAAGATGGGCGCGCGCTTTCTCGACGAGAAGGGCGTCGAGAAGCACATCGTGATGGGGTGCTACGGCATCGGCGTGTCGCGCCTCGTGGCCGCGGCGGTGGAGCAGCGGCACGACGCCGACGGGCTCCGCTGGCCCATGGCCCTCGCGCCCTACCACGTCATCGTGACCCCGCTCGCGCTCGACGGCGCGGTGGGCGAGGCCGCCGAGGCGCTCTACGCGGCCCTGCAGGCGCGCGGCATCGACGTGCTCTTCGACGACCGCGACGAGCGCCCCGGGGTGAAGTTCAAGGACGCCGACCTCCTCGGCATCCCCCTGCGCGTGACCCTCGGCAAG
>JBILLI010000306.1:0-8566 GCA_044376155.1 Polyangiales bacterium | reverse complement strand
AGTTTTGTACCGGACGGCTGGCGGTGCGCCGGGCAGATCGCCGTCCTTCGGGCGGCGCTTGCGCGTCGCCGACCTACATGGCACCCCGGGGAGCACCATGGGGATCCACGATCCGCGCGCGGTCTCGCGCAGCCAGGCCGCGACGTGGGGCGCCGAGGCCGTTCGCATCACCCACGACGGCCGCTACACCGCCCCCTCGGGCCGCGAGGTCGACCTGCGCGAGCACGTCGCGCGCGCCGTGGAGGCCACCACCAGCGTTCCCCCCGACGTGCAGATCTCCCTGCCCACCAGGAGGATCCATGACACCCGGGTGCGCGCCACGAACGAGACCACCCTGGCGGCGGCGCGGCGAATGAACGCGCGCGGGGCCGCGGTGACCGCGCTGAACTTCGCCTCGGCGCGGCACCCCGGGGGCGGGTTCCTGACCGGCGCGCGCGCGCAGGAGGAGTCGCTCTGCCGCGCGTCGGCCCTCTACGCGTGCATCGCCGACGCGCCCATGTACCCGCACCACGAGCGGCTCCGCGACCCGCTGTACACGTCGTGGATGCTGTACTCCCCCGCGGTGCCGGTGTTTCGCGGCGACGACGGCGCGCTGCTGGAGCGCCCGTGGCGGTGCTCCTTTGTGACGGCGCCGGCGCCCAACTCCAAGGTGGTCCTCGGGCGGGACCCGTCGCGCGAGGGGGAGGTGATCGCGGCCTTCGCCGAGCGCATCCCGCGGGTGCTGCGCCTCTGCGGGCGCGAGGGCGACACGCACCTCGTGCTGGGCGCGTGGGGCTGCGGCGCGTTCGGCGGAGACTCCGAGCGCGTGGCGGAGTTGTTTGCGCAGAGCCTGTGCGGAGAGTTCCGCGGGGTCTTCGAGGAGGTGGTCTTCGCCGTGCTCGACAGCTCCCCCGAGCAGCGCTTCCTCGGGCCGTTCGCGCGGCGCTTCGGCGGCGAAGCGGGGCGCAGCATCGCGGCCGCGGGTTGACATCCTCGCCCCGCGCGACGATTCACGACCGCCATGCGACAGCTCTCCCTCGCCTTCGCCCTCAGCCTCGCCGCGTGCAGCGGCGCGCAGACAAGCACCTCCACCGCCCCCACCGCCGCCGCGAGCAACGCGCCCGTGGCCTTCGGCTCCCTCGAGGCCGCCCTCGCCGGCGCGCACCGCCCCGCGGCCGACCGCGCGCGTGACGCGCACCGCCACCCCTCCGAGACCCTCACCTTCTTCGGCGTGCGCCCCGGACAGACCGTCATCGAGCTCTCCCCCGGCGGCGGCTGGTACACCCAGATCCTCGCGCCGTTGCTCCACGACCAGGGGCAGCTCATCGCCGGGATCCCCGCGGCCGAGGGGCCCCGGGCGCGGTACCACGCGCGCTTTCAGGAGTTCCTGCGCACGCGACCCGACCTCTACGACCGCGTGCGCGCGGTGACCTTCGAGCCCCCGGGGACCATCGAGCTCGGCGCGCCCGAGAGCGCCGACGTGGTCCTGACCTTCCGCAACCTCCACAACTGGATGGGCGACAACGCCCTCGATGCGGTGTTCACCGCGGTGCACCGCGTGCTCAAGCCCAACGGGGTCTTCGGCGTGGTGGAGCACCGCGCGGCCGAGGGCGCCGACCCCGCGACCTCTGCGCGGCAGGGATACCTCGCGCAAGCCTTCGTGGTGCAGCTCGCGCAGCGCGCGGGCTTCGTGCTCGACGCGGCCTCCGAGGTGAACGCCAACCCCCGCGACACCCGCGACTACCCCGAGGGCGTCTGGACCCTGCCCCCCACGCTGCGCCTCGGCGACCGCGACCGCGAGCGCTACCTCGCCATCGGCGAGAGCGACCGCATGACCCTGCGCTTCCGCAAGGCCCCCGCCGCGCCCTGAAGGGGTTGCGCGGGCGACGTCCCACGGCGCGCAGCGTGTCGCAGACGCGGCGCGCGTGGTAGAGCAGCGGAGGGATGATCGAGTCGCTTCGGATCCAGAACTACAAGTCGGTCGCCGACGTAACGCTGGAGCTCGGGCGCTTCAACGTGCTCATCGGCGAGAACGGCTGCGGCAAGACGAACATCCTCGAAGCACTCGCGTTCGCGGCCGAAGGTCGTGATGGGGTGGTCCATCATGAGGCGCTCTACCTGCGAGGGGTGCGAACCGCGAGACCCGCCATCACGACGTCGGCGTTCGCGGGCCACGATCCCGTAACGGCGATACAGCTCTCCCTCGCGCTTGACGCGAAGGCCGCCGACGGATCGACGTTGGTGGACCTGAAGTTCTGCAGTCGCGACCAGCGGCCCGAAGCGCCGTGGCTTCTGGACCACCCGAGCGCTGGGGAGGAGGCCGACCTCTCCGCCCTGAGCAATCACCCGGCTGGCTCGCGCCGTTCCGCGATGCAAGAGGAGATCTATCGCCATCAAGCGTCCAGGCGGCGGGACAGCCTGGCGCTTGCGCCCATCGGCGACTTCGCGATCTACGCCGCCCTCACGCCTGCGCTCCGCGGCAACGACGTGATCTCTCGCCGCACCCCGCTCGGCATCCACGGCGAGGGACTCGACGTCGTCATTGCCAACCTCCCCCCCGAGGACCTCGCGGAGCTCTGCGAGCGTGCGCGGTGCATCTCGTGGCTCGGGGATCTCTTCGTCGACAAGGGCGACGACCTCAAGCTGCAGGGGCACAAGCTCGGGCGAAGCCTCTCGCGGCTCTACTTCCGCGATCGCTTCATGGCCGAGGACCGCGACGTGTTCTCTGCCGAGAACGCGAACGAGGGTGTGCTGCACGTGCTCTTCCACCTCGCGCTGCTGCTCGCTGCCGACACGCCGAAGGTCTTCGGCGTCGACAACTTCGACACCGCCCTCAACCCCCGGCTCTGCCGTGAACTCACGAAGGAGATGGCGGCCCTCGCGAAATCCCGCGGCCGTCAGTGCCTCGTGACCACGCACAACCCCGCGGCGCTCGACGGGCTCAACCTCCACGACCCCGACCAGCGGCTCTTCGTGATCTCCCGCGACGACGAGGGATGCACCACCGCGCGGCGTATCACCCTCAAGCCACAGCCCGAGGGGCCGACGAAGTTCAAGCTCTCGGAGCTGTGGATGCGCGGCCACCTCGGCGGCCTCCCCACCCACTTCTGACGGTCATGCGCGTCGGGATCGTCGCCGAAGGCAGGGGAGACCTCGCCGTCATCACGCGGATCCTGAAGGGGGCGCTGGGCGTGGAGCGTGACGAGGTGCAGCACCTGCACCCCGAGTACGACACCGACGAGACAGACGCCTGGGCGATGCGCGCGTCGCAGTTCTCGAACTGGCGCACGGTCATCGACGCCTGCCGGGACCGACTGCGCGTTCGCGAGTTCTTCGAGGATTCGCTCACCGACGACGCGCGCCTGCTCGTCGTGCACATCGACACCGCCGAGTGCGGCGAGGTGGGCTACGACGTGGCCCGCCCCGCGCCGAGCGATGTGACGACGCTTGGACGGCGTGTCGAGATGATGCTCGTGGGGCTCATGGAGGACGAATGGGGAGACCGCACCTGCTTCGCGATCGCGGTCGAGGAGACCGAGGCCTGGTTGCTCCCGCTCCACGGCGACGACGCAGACACCGACCGCTTCCCGCGTCCGAAGGAGCGCCTCGAACACCTCCTCGCGAAGGACGACAAGCGTCGTCTCCCCGCGGGCGAGTATTGGAAGATGTTCGAGCTCGCAAGGCCCCTCGCGAAGCGCAAGGCTCTCGACGGGTGCGCGAAGGCGAACGCCTCGCTCGGGCGCTTCGTGTCGGCGCTCGACGCGCACGCGATGCGGCTCGCGACGTAGCCTTTGCCCCCTCCCACGCCCTGTAGGCCGCGGGGGTTGCGCGCGAGCGCCTTCGTTCCGCATGGTGTGCGGGTGAACGCCCGCCGCGCCTCGCTGGTCGCCCTCCTCCCGCTGCTGTCGTGTCGCGCGTCGACCCCTGCCGCGCCCGTGCAATCACCGCCGCCCGCGGCGTCCCTCGTGGCGCCCGCCCCCGCCGCGAGCTTCACCCGCTTCGCCGTCGCCGCGGACCACCCCGAGGCCTCGCAAGCGGGCGCGGAGGTCCTCGCGGCCGGGGGCACCGCGGCCGACGCCGCCGCGGCCACGATGCTCGCCCTGGGCGTGGCCTCTCCCGCGTCGAGCGGCCTCGGCGGCGGCGGCTTCGCGCTGTACTACCGCGCGAGTGATCACACCCTGACCTTCATCGATTTTCGCGAGTCCGCCCCGGCGGGCCTCGCCCCCGCGATGATCGCGCGCGTCGCACCGGGCAGCCCGCCGCGGCCCATGGGCCCGAGCGTCGGCGTCCCGGGCGAGCCGCGCGGAATTGATGAGCTCCTGCGGCGCTTCGGGCGACTCCCGCGCACGCAGGTGGTGGAGCCCGCCGCGCGCCTCGCGGAGCGGGGGTACACCCCGAGCGCGCACATGGCCGCGATCTCGACGCGCTTCGTCGAGGCGCTGCGGCGCGACGCCCTCGGGCGCACCTTTCTCAACGCCGAAGGCACGGGCATCACCGCGGGCTCCACGGTGCGCAACCCCGCCCTCGCCGAGACCCTGCGGGCCTTCGGGCGCGAGGGCGCGGACTTCTTCTACCAGGGCCCCGTGGCCGACGAGATCGTGCGCGCCGCGGCCTCCATCGGCGGGGTCATCACCGCCGACGACCTGCGCGGATACCGCGTCGCCGAGCGCACCCCGCTGAGCGCCGAACGCTTCGGTCACCGCTGGGTCACCGCGCCGCCCGAGAGCGCCGGGGGCTACACCCTCCTCGCGAGCCTCGCGCTGCTGGAGCGCTGGGCGCCGCAGGGCGAGGCCGACGTGGTGCACGCGCTGGGCGAGTCGTGGCGCGGGCCCTTCCTCGACCGCGCGCGGTACTTCGGCGACCCCGATTTCGTGCGCGTGCCCGTCGACGCGCTGCTCGCGCCCGACCGCATCGCCGCCCGCGCCGCGCGCTTCGACCGCGCCCACGCGCGCCCCTCGGCGGACTACGACCTCCCGCTCCCCGACGCGCCCGCCCCCGTGGCGGTGCCGCCCGGCGCGGGCACCTCGCACCTCTGCGTGGTCGACGCCGAGGGCAACGTCGCGAGCGTCACCACCACGGTGAACATCCCCTTCGGCGCGGGCGTGAGCGTGCGGGGCTTCTGGCTCAACGACGAGATGGACGATTTCTCCCCGCCCCCCGCCGCCGACGCCACGGGCCCCGCGGCGAGCACCACGAACCTCGCGGGCGCGCGGCGACGTCCGGTGTCGACCATGACCCCGAGCATTGTGTTTCAAGGCGATCACCCGGTGCTCTGCGTGGGCGGCAGCGGCGGCACGCGGATCGTGACCGCGGTGACCCAGGCGGCCTACCGCGCGGTGGTCCTGCGCGAGCCCGTGGGGGATGCGGTGGCGCATCCCCGGGTGCACCAGGCCGCGCAGCCCGAGGCCATGAGCGTCGAGGCCGACGTGCCCGAGGCCGTGCAGGCCGAGCTCCGCGCCCGCGGACACACCCTCGAACCCCTGCGCTACGGCGCGGTGGTGCAGGCCGTGCGCATCGTCTGGGAGAACGGCGTGGCGCGCCTCGAGGCCGCGGCGGATCCGCGCAAGGGCGGGCGCCCTGCGGGGCGGTGATCCGCCGGCGCACGTCCGCGCATCGGCTCAGCTCGTACGGCCGACGTAGCGGGGCGTGTTGAACGCGAGCGGGTCGCTGTCGAAGTTCGTCCAGTCGAGCCGCGGCCGCCCCTGCAGCATGAGGTGCGAGCGGGTGAGCCCGGCGGCGCGGTCGAGCACGTAGGCCTGGGCGGCGCGCAGATCGTCTTCAGACATCGTGGCGGAGTGCCGGGTGCGGTAGTAGCCGTCCTCATTGAAGACGAGCCCGTGCCGCTCGTGGTGCAGGTGAAACTGGGTGCCGGGCAGCACGAGGAGCCGGTGCACCGAGACGTGGTACCCGCCGAGCGCGAAGACATCGTCGAAGGTCCTGCGGAAGCTCTCAAGCGTCTCGCCGGGGAGCCCGAGGATCATGGTGACATAGAGCGGAGCGTCGAGCGGGCTCAGCACGTCGAGGGCGTTGCGTAGGTGTTCGAGCGTCGACTTGCGGCGCATGGGGCCCCACGTCTCGGGGGTCGACGACTGGAGGCCGAAGCACAGCTTGCCGATCCGGATGCCGCGCAGGACCTCGCGCTGTCTCGGGCGCACGATGGCCGGGTAGAGTTGGAACGAGTAGCGCAGCCGGCGGTCGGGATCGCCGCGCTGGATGGCCTCGCCGAGGTCCGCGAAGTGCTCCTCGGTCACGTTCGCGGTGGAGGCGCCTGCGTCGACCCACTCGGCCTCGGGCCACGAGACCACGGTCGCGATCTCCTGCGCGATTCGGTCGACCGGCTGCGTCGCCCAGAGGCCCTCGCGGGAGCTGCGCGCGTCGCTGCAGAAGGCGCACTCGAAGCGGCAACCGCGGGCCATCTCGATGTACGGCCGGGGCACGCGTGAGGAGAGGCCCATCAGGTACGGCGACGCCACCTCGGCGAGGCTCTTTGGCGTGCGCGCCTTCTCGCCGAACACGATGCGCCCGCCCACGTTCACGGCGAGCCCGGGAAGCGGCCCAGCGAGCTTCCCGTCGGCGAGCAGGTGCGCCACGAGCGCGACGATCGTGTGCTCGCCGGAGCCGATGGCGACCGCGTCGACGGCGTCCCACCACTTGAACCAGTCGTGGCGCTCGCGCAGAAACGCGAACGAGCAGCCACCCCAGACGACCGTGGGCCTGCGCGGCTCGCGGGCGAGCACACGGCAGACGTCCCCGGAGCGCGCGAGGTTCCACGAATAGCAGGTGAACCCGACGAGGTCCGGCTCGGCGGCGCGGATGGCGTCGGCGGTGGCCTCGGGCGGCTCCTGCTCGCGGAAGAGCACGGTGACGGCGACCCGGTCGCGCAGTGCGGGGTCGGCGGCGAGGGACGCGTGGAGGTACTCGCTCGCGGACGGGCCGTACCCGAACGTCTCGTCGCAGAGGTTCACGAGTACGACGCGGAACTGTCGATCGGGGCCCATGGCTGCGTCGTTGAGTAGCCGCGCGTGTAGACCCGGTCAACCAGAAGCCCGGCGTGCGGTCGGCGGCGACCGCGGCGCGCACCGGGCGCAGGAGAGGCTCGGAGGGCGCGGTCGCCCCGCGGGGCGGTGATCCGCGCGGGCTACGGGAGGGCGGCGGAATGCCCCGCGACCTTCGCGACGTAGTCGGGCGTGCGCTGCTCCCGTCTCGGGCTGGTGCGTGTGATCGAGGCGAGGTTGGCGACCGCGTCGAGCCACGCGGCGAGCTCGGGACGTTCGCGAATTTCGCGGGTCGCGCGCCCCGCCGGGCGCCACCACTGGAGCCGCAGCCACATCGGGGCGAGGTGGAACGCGAGGACGGATGGCTCCGGCGGCGACGCGCGCGTGACCGAGGTGAGAACGTCGAGACCCTCGCGTGGGCGGAGCGCGCGATCGCGGTCGCGCGCCATCAGGGCGAGCCGTGGCTGGCCCTGGCGACGGTCCACTACGTGGTGGGCGACTGGCCCGCGGCGGTGCGCGCGATCCGCACGGCGCTGCACCGCGCGCCGGGTCTCGTGAAGGCGCACGAGATGCTCGGCAGCGTCCTGCTCGAAGCCGGCCGGATGAACGAGGCCGCGTACCGCTACGAGACCGTCCTGTCGCTCGATCCCGGTGCGTTCATGGCCCGCCTGGACCTCGCGCGGGCGTGCATGCTCGCGGGGTCATGGGCGCGTGCCGATGCGCTCCTGTCGATCGAGGGCGACCGCCCCGACGAGCGCATGGCCCGCCTCTGGACACGGCTCCGCGCGGACCTCTGGCGAGGCTCGCGGGACGAGGACCTGGTCATCCCGGACGGCTTCGCACCGACGAGCCCCGCCGTGCGACTCATCACGATCCTGATCGGCGTGCAGCGAACGAAGCGCTTCCCCACGGCGGACCGGGCCCTCGTCGAAGCCGCGGTGGCGCAGGCCACCCGGATGTCCCGGTTCAGACTGCTGTTGCTCCAGCTCCTCACGGAGATACACGCGTTCGTCGGCGAGGACGCGCTGGCGCTCGCGGCGCTGGAGCGCGCCGTCGACGCGGGCCTCCACGACCTGTTCTGGTTCGAGCGCTGTCCGCTCCTCGAGCCGCTGCGCGCGGGTCCGGCGTACGCGCGGATGCTGCGTGGCATGCGCGATCGGCTCGATGCCGTGAACGCCGCGCTCGACGCGCCGCTCTGACTCGGGTTTCGGGGCTCTCTGGCACACCGGCGCAAAGACCTCCGCGCCCCTCGTGGATGCAACCCGCGCTTGATCACCACATCGCTCCACGCGATCCGAACGAGATGGCCGCGTGTGTCGCAACCGCTTGGGACGCAAAGGTTTTTGCGACCGCACGGGCCGCGAGGACCGTCTCCGTGTGGGCCGCGTGGCGTGACGACAGGGCGGGACGGACGGGACGCGGCCGAGAGCGACTCCGAGAGGGTGCGGCTCTTCTGCTGTTGTGTCACACGCCACCTCTTGCGAGGCCGCTGTGGTGGCCCTCATCCCCCACCCCCTTCTCCCGCCGGTGATCCGGCAGGAGAAGGGGGGCTGAGACGCGCGGGATGGGAGCGTCGCAAGAAGCGCGCGATG
>JBILLI010000305.1:0-8569 GCA_044376155.1 Polyangiales bacterium | reverse complement strand
CTCCTCCCTTGCGTGGCTCAGCCACGCGGCGGTCGTCACGCCTTGCTGCGCTTGCGGCTCCTTCGCATCCGGCCCTTTCTTGTGACTCGCGACACTAGGTCGCGGGCGGCGGATCGTTGCAGGGCGCGTCCGCGGCCGCGTCTTCGCGCGCGCCACCGGCGTCGGCCGCGCCGCCCGTGTGACCCGTGTCGCGGGGGCTGCCGCCGTCGGCCGCGCCGCCGCGCCCTGCGTCGCCCGTGGCATCTGCGGGCGTCGCGCCGTCTTCGACACACACGTCGTCGTCGTCGTCGTGGTCATGGTGCCGCCACGGGCTGCGGTAGTCGCCGCGTCGCCGCTGCGGATCACACGGGTCGTCGCCGCACTTGCAGCCCAGGGCAGAGATCACCATCGCGCTCATGAGCGCCAACATCGCCTTCGTCATCGGTCCTCCCGCGGGACGACGTCACGTCGTCCCTCGATCACCTCCCTCGCCGTGAGCGCCGAGGACCTTCACGCGAATCGTGGGGTTCGAGCGCGAACTGCCCCCGCGACCTTGGAACCGCCGACGCGTCAGCGGGCGATACGAATTCCGTGAAGGTTCCCGCGCGATGGGGCGACTGTGACGCAGACCATGCCCCGCGCTCTCGCCGCCACGTCTGTGTTCGTCGCCGTCGCCGTCGTCGGCGGAGAGGGCCGCTGTGACCCCGCGTGTCCGCCGCGCATCCTTGTCGCGCCCGAGATCCCCCAGCGCCTCGCGGACCGCCTGCGCGCCCGCCTCGCGACGCTCGACCCTGGCGACCCCGCCTGTGGCGCGCTGCAATTTCGCTGGGATCGGAACCGCCTGGTGATCGAGGTCGCCTTGCAAGACGGCCGCGTCGCCCGTCGCACGTTGCGCTCCCTCGAAGACGCCCTGCCCACCGCCCTCGCGGTGCTCGCCCTGCCTCCCGCCGAGCCAGAGCCCGTCGCGACGACGCCGCCGCCCGCGCCTGTGCCCACGCCCACGCCGCCCCCGGCGCCGCCGACCGAGGACGAGCGACCGACCGCGCCGCCCGTCCCGCCCGCGTCTGTGCCTGCGCCCGCCGACCCGCCCCTGCGGCTTCGGGTCGGCGGCGCGATGGGGGGGGCGTGGAGCGCAGGGCGTTGGTTCTTTCTGCAGCGCGCCGAGGTCGAGCTTCGCCATCGGCGGCTGGTGCTCGGCCTCCGCGCGGACTGGGCCGGGAGCGGGGAGGGCGACGACGAGCTCCGCGCGCAGTCGTACGGGCTCGCGGCCCGGTGGCATCTCCCGCGAGGGCGTTGGCAATTCGAGCTGGGCGCGGTGGTCGCCGCGTCGGCGCTGCGCTTCGACGTGCGCGGCGCGAACGCGAGGGATCGCACGCTGGCGTGGTCCCTGCGCGTCGGGGCGGACGTCGGCGCGTCGTTCGCGTTCACCCGCGCGCTGTCGGCCTTTGCGCGCGTTGAGAGCACCGTCGCGGTCGCGCGCTTCAGCGGTGACGACGCCCTCCACGCAGGCTCGCCCCTCGGGGTCTCGGCCACCCTGGGGCTGCGACTCGAGGTCGCGCCGTGAGCGCGCGCCCTCAGCGCATGGCCCCGGCCCTCGAGGACGATGACGCCCTCCTCGCGCGGGTCGCGGGCGGTGACGCCAGCGCCCTGGGCGCGGCCTTCGAGCGCTGGCACCGGGATGTCTACCGCTTTCTCGCGCGGCTCCGGGGCACGAAGCTCGAGCTCGACGACCTCGTGCAGGGCACCTTCCTCGCGCTCCCCGACGCCGCGCGGAACCACCTCTCGGGCGCGTCGGCGCGGGCCTTCGTGCTGGGCGTGGCGCTGCAGTGCGCGCGCCGCGAGCGCCGACGGGTGTTTCGCCGCATGCAGCTCTGGCGCGCGCGGGAGGCCGAGCTCGCGCTCCTCGACGGCCCCGTGGCGCCGCCGGACCCCGAGCGCAGCGCGCAGGGCCGCGAGGACGTCGCCCGCCTCGCCCGCGCCGTCGCCGCGCTCCCCGCCGCGCAGCGCGAGACCCTGCTGCTGGTGGAGGTCGAAGGGCTCCGGGGCGAAGAGGCCGCGGCGCTCCTCGGCGTGCCCGTGAACACCGTCTGGACCCGGTTGCACCACGCCCGCGCCGCCCTGCGCGCGGCCACGACGGAGCGCGTTCGATGAGCGCATCGGGATGTGCCCGCGGCGACGAGCTCGACGCCGCCCTCGACGGACGGCTCTCCGCCGACGACACCCGCGCGGCCCTGGCCCACGCCGCGCGCTGCGCCGACTGCGAGGCCCGCCGTCGTGCCCGGTCCTTGCGCGGTGAGGTCCTCGCGGGGCTCCCCGACGGCGCGCCGGATGAGCTCTCGGCCCGGAGACTCCGCGCGAACCTCGTCTCGGCGGCGCTGCGTCGCGCGCCTCAGGGGCGGCGCGTCTCGGCACTCGCCCTCGCTGCTGCGGCGATGCTCGCCCTCGGCGTCGGCGTGCAGGTCGCACAGCGGCCCGCCGAGGACCCCCTGGCGCCCGGTGAGCTGCGCCTCGGGCGAGCCGGCGCGCTGCGACCCGAGCGCGGCGCGCGGTGGTCCGTGCGCGAGGAGGGGGGTGACACGCGGGTGATGCTCGAAGACGGCACGGTGCGCCTGCGCGTGCGGCGCAGACGGGCGGGGGAGCGGTTTCGGGTGGTGCTCCGAGACGCCGAGGTGGAGGTGCGCGGCACGCGCTTCGAGGTCGTCGCCCGCGACGGCGCGCTGCGGTCCGTGCGCGTGGAGGAGGGCCTCGTCGCGGTGCGTCGCACGGGCGACGCGGAGCAACTCCTCGCCGCGGGCTCCCGCTACGCCGCGCCCGAAGCCCCGCCCCGGGTGATCGTCGCCGCGACACCGCTGCGCGTGCCCCAGGCTCCGCCGAGCGCCATCGTCCGCGAGGCCTCTCCCCGCCCCGCCCCGTCGGTGGACCCGGGGCGGGAGTTTCGCCTCGGCGCCCTCGCGCATGTGCGCGGGGATCACGCCACGGCCGCGCTCGCCCTCGGGCGCTTTCTCGCCGCGAGCGTCAGCGACGATCCCCGCCGGGAGGACGCGCGTTACGTGCGGGTGCTCGCGCTGCGGGGCGCCGCGCGCGAGGCCGAGGCCGCGACGGAGGCCGGGCGCTATCTTCGGGAGTTCCCCGAAGGGCTGCGGCGCGCCGAGGTGGCCGCGTGGCTCGCGCGCTCCCTCGCCGGGCGGGGCGATTGTGAGGGCGCCGCGCGGGTGGCCGTGCAGCTCCCCGAAGACGCGCCGTCCGCGACCCGCGACGCCGTCGCGCGCGCGCTCGCCCGCTGCGCGCCCTGACGACCGCAGCGTGCGCGGTTGTTTCTCGCGTTGGGGCCGTGCGACCTTGACGGCGGACGACCTCGGCGGCGGCCGGGGCGGCGTCGCGCTTCGGCGCCGCGACGGGCCTCAGGCGCGGTAGAGAGCAGGGATGGGCGTGCGGTATCTCGTCACGGGCGGCGCGGGGTTCATCGGCGGGCACCTCACCGAGGCGCTGCTCGCGCGCGGCGACGAGGTCTCGGTGCTCGATGACTTCTCGACGGGCCGCGCGGAGAACCTCGCCGTTGTCGCCGACCATCCCGCGCTGCGGGTGACGCGCGGCACGGTGACCGACCGCGCGCTCGTCGACGCGCTCGTCGCGGGCGCCGACCACGTGGTGCACCTCGCGGCCGCGGTGGGCGTGCAGCGGATCATGCGCGACCGGGTGGGCGGCATTCGCACCAACGTCGAGGGCTCGGAGTCGGTGCTCTCGGCGTGCGCGGCGCACGGCCGCCCGCTGTTCTTCGCGTCGACCAGCGAGGTCTACGGCAAGGGCGCGAGGATCCCCTTTCACGAAGACGACGACAGCGTGCTCGGCGCGAGCTCGCTGCACCGCTGGAGCTACGCGTGCTCCAAGCTGCTCGACGAGTTCCTGGCCCTCGCGTGGGGCCACGACCGCGGGTTGCCCGTGACCATCGCGCGGTTCTTCAACATCGCGGGGCCCCGTCAGCGCCCCGATGACGGCATGGTGCTGCCCCGCTTCTGCGCGTCGGCCCTCGATGGGCGCGACCTCGAGGTGCACGGCTCCGGCGAGCAGACGCGGTGCTTTCTGCACGTGCGCGACTGCGTGCGGGCGGTGGTCGCGCTGCTCGACGCGCCTGCTGCAGGGGCCGTGGTGAATGTTGGTTCTGACGAGGAGGTGCGCATGGTCGACCTCGCGCGCCGGGTGGTCGCGCGCGCGGGCTCTCCCTCGCGAGTGCGCCTTGCGCCCTACGCACAGGCCTTTCCCGAGGGCGGTTTCGAGGACATGACCCGCCGCGTGCCCGACACCCGGCGCCTGGAGGCGATGACGGGATGGCGCCGCGAGGCCGACCTCGACGAGATCATTCGTGACGCCCTCGCGTGGGCCCGCGGCGCGCGGTGAGGGTCAGCGCACCACGCCCAGCGAGCGACCCACCTCGGTGAACGCCGCCACCGCGCGGTCGATGTCGTCGTCGGTGTGCTGCGCGCTGAGCTGCACGCGGATGCGCGCCTCGCCCTTGGGCACCACGGGGACGGAGAAGCCGATGACGTAGATCCCGCGCTCCAGCAGCGCCGCGGCCATGTCTCCCGCGAGCCGCGCGTCGCCGAGCATCACGGGCGCGATGGGGTGGATGCCGGGCTTGATCGCGAAGCCCGCGGCGGTCATCGCCTCGCGAAAGCGCAGCGCGTTGGCCATGACCCGGTCGCGCAGGGCCGTGCTCGTCGAGAGCGTGTCGAGCACCGCGATGCCCGCGCCCACGATGGCCGGCGCGACGCTGTTCGAGAAGAGGTAGGGGCGCGAGCGCTGGCGCAGGAGGTCGACCACCACGCGGCTCGAGGCGGTGTAGCCCCCCGAGGCGCCGCCCAGGGCCTTGCCCAGCGTGCCCGTGAGGATGTGCACCCGCCCCATCACCCCGCAGTGTTCGTGGGAGCCGCGGCCGGTGGCGCCGACGAAGCCCGTGGCGTGGGAGTCGTCGACCATCACCAGCGCGTCGTACGTCTCCGCGAGGTCGCAGATGGCCTCGAGCTTCGCGATGAAGCCGTCCATCGAGAAGACCCCGTCGGTGGCGATGAGCCGCAGGCGCTTGCCCTGCGTGGCCTGGAGGGCGGCTTCGAGGGCGGCCATGTCGCCGTTCGGATAGCGGTGCCGCTCGGCCTTGCAGAGCCGCACACCGTCGATGATCGAGGCGTGGTTGAGCGCGTCGGAGATCACCGCGTCTTCTTCGCCGAGCAGGGTCTCGAAGAGCCCGCCGTTGGCGTCGAAGGCCGAGCCGTAGAGGATCGCGTCCTCCATGCCGAGGAAGGCCGCGAGCTTCGCCTCCAGGGTCTTGTGCAGGTCCTGGGTGCCGCAGATGAAGCGCACGGAGGACATCCCGAAGCCGTGCGAGTCGATGGCCGCGTGCGCGGCCGCGATCACGTCGGGGTGCGACGACAGCCCGAGGTAGTTGTTCGCGCAGAAGTTCAGCACGTCGACCCGCCCCGCGGCGTCAGGGCGGATCACCCCGATGTGGTTCGACTGCGCGGTGCCGATGATCCGCTCGCCCTTCCACAGCCCTGCCTCGCGGATCTCACCCAGGGTCTTCGACCAGATCGCCTTCGCCCGTTCGCTCATCACCGCCTCCGTGGGCCGCGGACCCTAGCAGAACCCGATTTTCCTGGGGGACCTTCCATGTAGGTGCGTGTGGTGATAGGTGCGGCACCCATGAAGACGTACGCGTGGGTTCTGGGGATCGCGCTGGCCGGGCTGTCGGGCTGCGTGGGGGCCACCGAGGCCGACCTGACGGGTGACGAAGACCTCTCGGTGGACGAGGTCCGCAGCGCGGGTGACCGCCTGCTGGGCGCGTGGACGGGCACCACCGGGCCCTTCACGGGCCTGGTGTTCACGAACACCGACGAGGGCCGCGGCCGCCACTTCTTCATGGACGTCGACAACGGCATTCGCTGCGTGCGCGCGCCGTGCAACAGCACCTCGCGGGTGGAGGGCTACTTCACCGCGGGCGCGCTCACGGTGACCCTCACCGCGGTGCCCGCGCCCACGGGCACGCGCCCCGAGTACCTCGGCCGGTTCTACTACACCCTCCAGGGCAGCACCCTCACGCTGACCCGCAGCGGCCGGGTCTACGCGCGGCTCGCGAAGCAGACCTCGTACTGCGCCGCGGCCGACGACTGCGCCGAGCAGCGGCTGATCACCCCGCGCTGCCTCGGCCGCTGGACGTGTGAGTCCAACGCCTGCCGCTACCAGTGCGGTCGCCCGACCTGCGCGAGCACCACCTGCGCGCCGGGCACCTTCTGCATGGAGGGCGACACCGGCCCGACCTGCATCACCAACTGCGCCCGCGTGCGCTGCGCCTCGGGCACGCAGTGCGTCGCCGACGCCAACGGCACCCGCTGCGAGCCCGTTCGCCCCACCTGCGCCACGGTGCGCTGCTCGGTGGGCACCATCTGCGTCGAGGGCGAGCAGGGCGCGCAGTGCATCACCGCGTGCGCCACCGTGCGCTGCGCCTCGGGCACGCAGTGCGTCGCCGACGCCGAGGGCACCCGCTGCGAGCCTGTGGGCGTGCGCTGCGGCACCACCACCTGCGGCGCCGGCTACGTCTGCTGCAACCCCCTGCGGAACATCTGCACCCGCCCGGGGATGTTCTGCATCCAGTGACCCGCCGACGGCGACCGCCGTCTCGCGCCGCGCGGTACACTCCGCGCCGCCATGCCTGACGAATCCCCGAACACCCCCGCCGTGCGCGTGACCCGCGAGGGCGCGGTGGCCGTGCTCACCCTCAACGACCCCGCCCGCCGCAACGCCATGACCCCGGCGCTGGGAGACTCCCTGCGCGACGCGGTGACGTCCCTGCGCGGCGACGCCTCGGTGCGCGCGGTGGTGCTCACCGGCGCGGGCCCGGCGTTCTCGGCGGGGGGAGACCTGGAGATGCTCCGACGGCTGCAGTCGGCGAGCTTCGTCGAGGCCCGGGACTTCATGCTGGGCTTCTACGCGCGCTACCTCGCGGTCACCGAGCTCGCGGTGCCCACCGTCGCCGCGGTGCACGGCGCGGCCATCGGCGCGGGGCTCTGCGTGGCCCTCGCGTGTGACCTCTGCGTGTTCGATCAAGACGCGAAGCTCGCGCTGAACTTCACCCAGCTCGGGCTCCACCCGGGCATGGGCGCGACCTACCTCGTGCCGCGCCGCGTGGGCGCGCAGCGGGCCGCCGAGCTGCTGTGCACGGGCCGACGCTTCGACGGGCGCGAGGCCGTGGCGATGGGCATGGGGCTCGAGGCCGTGCCCGCGGTGCACACCCTGGAGCGAGCGCTCACCCTCGCGCAAGACATCGCCCGCGGCGCGCCCCTCGCCGTGCGCGGGGTGAAGGAGGCCCTCGGGATCGACCGCGCGGCCCTGCGTCGCGCGCTGGAGCACGAGGCGTTTCGACAGGCCGAGAGCTACGCCAGCGCCGACCTCACCGAGGGCCTCGCGGCCGCCGCGGCGCGCCGGGAGCCAACCTTCGAGGGGCGATGAGCGCGGCGGTCTCCGCGCGAGAGCGGTGGATCAGCGCGGCGGTGCTGCTGTTGGGCGCGGTGTTCTTCGCGGCCCTCGGCATCGGCGTGGTGCGCGCGCCGATGCACATGAACCCCGCGCTGGCGTGGCTGCTGCGGGGCTTCATCGGGATGTTGTTCGGCAGCCTCGGGGGAGGCGCGCTGCTCGGGGCGGTGCGGACCGTGCGCCCGGCCGTCGCTCCGCCCGCGGCGCTGCTCGCGCGGTGCCTTGGGTGCGGGGAGCGCTGCGCGGCCGACGCGGCGTGCCCGGTGTGCGCGCTCCCGGTCATGGACCGCGCGGGCGCGACCACCGTGGGCCCCGCCGCCGTGATCGACGCGGCGCTGCTGACCCTCGGGTCGGCCTCGATGGTGTGCCTCGGGGTCTTCGTCGCCGTGGGTCCGTGGGTCGACGGCGAGCGACGGCTGTGGGTGCTCTGCGCGATGGGCGCGCTGGCGGTGCTGCTGCTGCTCGTCGGCGTCGCCGGGGTCGCGGGCGGGGCGCTGGACCTCGTCGGCCGCTGGCGCCGCGGCGGCACGCTGGTCACTCGTTGGAGCACCAACGACCGCTGGCTCACGGGCGACGGCCACGCCCGCGGCGGGCGCGTGCTGCACTTCACCGGGAGCTCTGAGCACCGCGCGCCCCTCCCGCCCGCGCCGCCGCACCCGCAGGGGTACCGCGCCCTCCATGACGACACCCTCGCCGAGACCCTCGCGACCTTTGAGTCCGCCGGGCTCCTCGCGCTGGAAGAGGTGCACACGTGGCGATGGTCGTGGGGCGTCGACGGCGCGGTGGCGCAGACCCTCGACCGTGCGTGCTGGGCCGGGCTCGCGGACGTCACCCGATGGCGTGAGGGTGGCTGCTACGAGGCCGCCGCGAACTCGCTCTACCGGGTCATCGAAGACGGCATCACCCTCGCCGGCCTGCACGACGCGTTGCAGGGCAGCGGGTCGCTGCGATCGCAGTGGGACGCCCACGCCGCGACGCTGCGCGAGGCCGGGGTGCGGGCGCCCCCGGAACGCGTGGAGGCCGTGGCCGCGGCCCTCCGGGCGCCATCACCGAGGAACTAAGGAGCCTA